>CAZZGH010000101.1:0-1503 GCA_964653875.1 uncultured Candidatus Saccharibacteria bacterium | reverse complement strand
ATAAACGAATCAATTGAATTGGCTAAATCATTCGGAGGAGATTCTTCCGGCAAATTTGTTAACGGTGTTTTGGGGACGGTTTATAGGGAGATTGGAGAGCCAGGAAAAGATGATGCCCCGAAAAAGAAAGATAAAGAGGAGGGAATAGAAGAAACTAAACAATTAACCGAGCTCGAAGATAATCATGGCAGAGGATAAATTAGTTGAACTCGAAAATAAAATAGAAATTAAATTTAAAGATAGAAATATCCTTCTTCAGGCGTTGACGCATCGCTCGTATCTCAATGAAAATCCCAAATGGGGACAAGACCATAATGAACGATTGGAATTTCTTGGCGATGCCGTTCTAGAATTAGTTGTTACGGAGTATCTGTATAAAAACTATCCTAATCCGGAAGGGGAGATGACCAATTGGCGGGCGGCTTTGGTTAATGCCGTGATGCTCGCTAGGATTGCCACCGAATTTGATTTGAATGATTATGTTTTGTTATCAAGGGGCGAATCAAAGGACACTGGCCGAGCTCGACAATATATCTTAGCCAATGCGATGGAGTCGCTTATTGGAGCCATTTATCTTGATCAGGGATACGAGGCCTCCGAAGAATTTATCAAAAAATTTATTTTGAAAGAATTGCCCGGAATTATTGAGAATCAATTATATAGAGACGCCAAAAGTGTATTTCAGGAAAAAGCTCAGGAAAAGGTGGGGATTACTCCGACCTATGAAGTGCTTAAAGAGTGGGGCCCTGACCATGCTCGTAATTTTCAGGTGGGTGTGTTTTTGGAAAAGGAGATGGTTGGTGCAGGCGAGGGGCCTTCAAAGCAGGAAGCCCAACAGGTGGCGGCATCGGATGCTCTAAAGAAAAAGGGGTGGTAATTGATTTTTAAACGTATTTTTGTTATTATCTGCAAATGCTAAAAATAAGATTATCAAGAGTGGGAAAACGGGGACAGGCCTATTTCAGAGTCATTGTCACCGAACATACCAAGAAACCCCAAGGCGAATACCTTGAGCTTTTAGGTACCTATAATCCTCATGAAAAGGTGCTTAATGTTAAGAAAGAACGGGTTGAATATTGGGTATCAAAGGGCGCTCAAGCATCGCCGACAGTCAATAATTTGCTGGTAAATTATAAAATTTGGGATAAACCTAAAGTCCAGAGTTGGAAACCTAAAAAGAGTAAAGCGCAAAGCGAAAAAGGTAAAACAGAAGTTCCTGCGGCAAAAGCGGAGGTTCCCAAAGAAGAACCGATTTCCGAGGAAGTACAACCAGCATCTCAATAACAAAAATCCGCCACTGGCGGATTTTTGTTAGATTTGTATATTAATTTAGAACGAATGCGAATTCTTCAGATTGATTTAGGTAAGAATTATTCCGAAACCAGAAAAGTTGTTGGAGCTACTTGAGTTAGGAATTAAATAACCTATAATTAACTTTATGCAAGACACTACGCTTTGCCTTTTTATTAATGATGGAAAAATTCTTCTTGGCATGAAGAAGAG
>CAZZGH010000100.1:0-1551 GCA_964653875.1 uncultured Candidatus Saccharibacteria bacterium | reverse complement strand
CTTTTCCTTACCAAATATCCTGCTTATATTGGACAATTCACTTTTCTTCAGATTTCTCCTCCTTCAAAAAGAAAAACAAAAAAAGATCAGGAATTTGCAATGCAGGTGGAAAAAGAGGTAGAACGGATCAATGAAATGTTTAAGGCAAAAAAATGGAAACCAATTGTGTTTATACAGAAGTTACATAGTCATGAAGAGCTTAGTCATTATTACAAGCTTGCCAATTTTTGTTTGGTAACATCTTTACACGACGGTATGAATATTGTGTCAAAAGAATATGTAGCAGCTAGAAACGACGAAAGTGGCGTTTTAATTATTAGTCAATTCGCTGGTGCGTCCAAAGAATTTAAAGATGCTCTGGTTGTTAATCCATATAATGGCGAACAGACCGCAGATGCTTTATATGCCGCTCTTATTATGTCTCCTATTGAACAAACGAAGCGAATGAGAAAACTGCGAAATTCGGTAAGAAATAATAATATTTATCGTTGGTCTGCAGAATTTTTAAAAACAATTGTAAGTTTGGGGTAGTATGCAATATTTTTGGGAACAATTAGAGTTTTTAGAACCAATTATTAGAAAAGCAAACAAAATACATCTTTTTTTAGATTTCGACGGTACCCTTTCTCCGATTGTATCTGCTCCGGATAAGGCAAGATTGCCAAAACAGACAAAAAGAAACTGCTTTTGGTAAATAATATACAGATGTCTGTAGTAAGTGGGCGTACTTTGGCAGATATTAAACAAAGGGTGAATACAAAAGGGATTATCTATGCTGGCAGCCATGGGATGGAATGGGAATACAAAGGACAGAGACATACAATCAAAGTTCCATCCAAAACATTCCACATATTACAACAGGTAAAACAAGCGCTACAAAAAATCAGCCAAGATTTCCCGGGTACGATTGTAGAAGAAAAAATATTTTCGATAGTATTCCACTATAGGCAGGTTACTACAGACACCAAACAAACACTAAAAGAGATTCTTAAAAAGGCATTAGATAAATATATAAAAAAAGGAGACGTTGCTTTGCTATTGGAAAAGGAATCATACGAGCTTTGGGCAAATGTAGATTGGACAAAAGGAGACCTTATAAACAAATTTAAAAGTTTATTTCCTAATACTGACACAATTATTTATATTGGAGACAGCACAACAGATGAAGGGGCCTTTAAAAAACTTCGTAATGACATAACAATAAAAGTGGGAACACCACATAATTCAATGGCAAACTATTTTCTTAAAGACGAAAAAGATGTACAAAAATTTTTAAGCCGGCTTCTTTATATACTTACAAATAATAATGCATAAGCAGTTGTAATTGCTGTATAATATATCAATATGGGACGGCGAAGGCATGCTTTAAGAGGAAGAAGGCGTAGATTTCCTAAGTTTAAGCTCCGAAAAGAAACAGTATACACTATTTTTGGATTCGGCCTTTTTCTGATTGGGATTTTATCGTTACTGTCGTTTGTCAAAAGCGAGGGAGTTTTTGCCACACTCCATGAAACACTAGTGTATTATTTTGGTTGGGTAGCCATACTTACC
>CAZZGH010000099.1:0-1616 GCA_964653875.1 uncultured Candidatus Saccharibacteria bacterium | reverse complement strand
GAGAGTTTGGTACACCTGTTCCAAACTATCCGGAGTGTGGGCGTAATCCACCACAACGGAAAAGGGGCTTTTTTGAACATACTCCATCCGGCCCTTAATGTTCTCGACCTTCTCTAAGATCGGCTTGGCCTTGGGCAAGTCGATGCCGTACATCGCCCCGACAGCCAATGCAGCCAGGCAATTGTATATATTGAACCGGCCGCCAAAATTAATATTGAATTTGGTGCCATAAACCTCGAAAGAGCTTGCCCCCTCCTGAAGCCGGACATTCTCCGCCCTCATATCTCCACCATTGATGCCATAAAATATCTTATGATCCGAGTGAAAACCGTCAAAAAAAGCTATGTGAGGGTCATCTATATTTAACACGTGGGTATTCTCTGTTCTCTTGAAAAGCTCCTGTTTGGCTTTGTAATAATTCTCGAAAGAGCCGTGGCTTTCAAGATGTTCTTTGTGCAGATTGGAAAAAACGGCGCAATCGAATTTGATACCCAAATGCCTTTTCTGCTTGATGCCTTCCGAGGTAACCTCCAGAACAACATATTTGCATCCGGCTTTTTTGGCCTGGGCCAGGAATTTCTGGAGCTTAAAGCGTCCGGGCATGGTCATCTTAAGGTTGTTCGGCCATTCCCTGTCTTTTATTTTAAATCCAAGCGAACCGATAGCCGCAACCGGCTCGCCCACTCCTTCGAGCAATCTTGATATCAAAAAAACTGTAGTTGATTTGCCTTTTGTTCCGGTCACGCCTATCACTTTCATTGAGCGGGAAGGAAATCCGTACAAAAAAGCCCCAGCCCAGGCCAGTCCGGCATGATATATCGGAGCAAAAAAATCAAAAACCGATTTGGGGATCAGCTTTTTGACACTCCTTAAAATTTTATCCAACAACCCTTCTTTAAACATCTTAAGAAGATATTATGATATATCAAAGAATCATAATAACAATAAAACTACTCTTCTCTTTCTTTTAGTTTATCAAATAAATTGAATAGCAGAAAGTGTAGCGGATATTTCCGCTTAAGTCCTTTAAATGAATAAGGATCATAAAATTCCTTTCTCTTACTCTGTCTTGCTTCTAAAACTTTTTCTAAGTTCTTAATAACTTTTTCGTAACCATCATTTTCATCCTCCAGCCACCTGTGGACCCGCATTATAGTATCCGGGCCAACTTTCATTTCTTTCATTATCTGGTCATACGAATGGTCCTGTAGTAATTTTTGGGCAATAACTATCCTGCGGCCTATCATTAACCTCTCGCTTTCGGTGAGTAGATCCCTTAAAAACTTTTTGATTTCTTCTCGAGACTTCAAAGACCCAATAGCTGTATATAAAATATCGAGATACTTTATCCTATCCTGATTGCTTATTTTTCTTGGTCTAACTTTCATTATTATGATATATCAAAGAATCATACTAAAAACAAGTGTTGTGGGTTTTCCATAAAAACTTGCTAAAACAATACCCTGAATCATCAATCGATCAGATAAAAAAACAACCCTGTTTTGGGGGTTGCAAAAATCTGTCTTACCGAGAAACTTGGAATTCGACCTCTGTGTTGCCATCGGCATTAGGAGTCCAATACTGAACTTTCACGTTGTATTCGGCATCCGGAAGAA
>CAZZGH010000098.1:0-1699 GCA_964653875.1 uncultured Candidatus Saccharibacteria bacterium | reverse complement strand
TTAACGAAGGAGCTCAAATAGATGATTTCGATATTAGAGAAGTTTAATATTGAGGGGTTCAGGTTGATAAACGATTTGGCCGGACATAATGTCTGGCTGGATAGGTTTATGGTTTTTGCGGCCGATAAAATGGGTTATGTTATGATTTTGGCTATCCTGATTTTATTCTGGAAGAAGGATTATTTTAAGAAACTGGTCTTGGTTTCATTGGGTTCAGCTATAATTTCCCGCTACGTGTTTGTCGTCCTGATGCGTTATTTCCTTTACTCGCCTCGCCCGTTTTTGATTTTAGAAGACGTAAACCAGCTGATGAATCATGCATTTGAATCTTCTTTCCCGTCAGGACATACTACCTTTTATTTTGCATTGGCAACGGGAGTTTATATCTATAATAAAAAAGCCGGCCTAATTTTTATGATTTTAGCCGGGCTTGTGGGCTTTGCCAGAATTTTCGTGAGTGTTCACTGGCCCCTTGATATCGTAGCGGGCGCAGGTTTGGGTATTTTAACCGCTTATCTTATGGAGCGGTTCGTTGCTCCCAGAGTTTTAACTCGTTCTTGAGAAATTCCCGTTGTGCTCTGCGGTTGTCATAGAGTCTCATGGCTGACCAAATTCTCTTTTCGATTGGATCCAATGCTTCACCTTGCTCTACCTTGTTTTCCAGAGCCCCCCTTAGAAGTGCTCTCTTTTTATTGCTAAGAATACCCATTAATTCCCGATAGATCCAAACCCTCAATCTTCCTTCACTGGTGTGAGCCATGCTTCTCTCTGTTGATAAAAAACCGAGATAACAATAACACATCCTTATGACTTAGGCAAGACGGCACACTTAGGCATAAGGGTCGCATTTTTAAGAAAAGATGCAATAACAATCGGACCCATGCCTCCTGGAACAGGGGTAATGAAAGAGGTTTTAGAAGCGACAGAATCAAAATTAACGTCACCGACTATTTTTCCGTTCAAGTCTTCAAACCCGAAGTCTACGACTATTGCCCCGTCTTTTACCATTTCCCCGATTATTAAATTAGGTTTTCCGACGCCGGAGATTATTATATCGGCCTGACGGGAAAAGTTTTCCGGATTTAGGGTAAATTCATCAATGTGGAAAACTTTTGCCCCCATCTGCTCAAGATGGTGGGAGATTGGCTTACCGATGAGGATGCTTTGGCCGAAAACGGCCACAGTTTTGTTTTTTGGATTTATTCCATATTCTTTGAATAAAAAATCCAAAGCACCGACTGACGGCGGAAGCAATTTCGTACTGTTACTATAAAAATTTTTCTGGGCCGATTCCGAAAGGATGTCGATGTCTTTTTGTTCCGGTACAAGATTCAAAATCTCATCGCGGTTAAAACTTGCAGGCAAGGGAAGCTCAACGATTATTCCGTTTATTTTTTTGTCTTCGGATAACTCCTTTATCTTATTGATTATCTTCTCTTCCGGGTCATTGATGCTAAAGTTAAAAATACTCACTTCTATACCAATCGATTCGGCATATTTTTTCTTTATTTCCACAAAGCGTTCGGTTGTTTGGTCGTCGCCAACCCAGATAGCGGCAATAGAAACAGGCCGGCCATCGAGGCCGGTTCTTATTTGAGATAATAATTTTTGCGCAATTGCTTTACCGTCGGCAATAATCATCTGGTGGAATTATACAACTCTGCTCGAACATTTTTTGAACGGAACTGACCGCCTCCGC
>CAZZGH010000097.1:0-1711 GCA_964653875.1 uncultured Candidatus Saccharibacteria bacterium | reverse complement strand
TACGACTTCACAAAATCCTATATCAATAGGAAGGGCTTCTCGCCAACTTTGGAAGAAATAAAAAAACACTTCCGACTTTCATCTCTCTCCACGATCCACCAACATATCGGAACCTTAGCAGATAAGGGATTTATTACTAAAGATGATAATTCGGCACGCGGTATCGGTTTAGTGGAGAAAGCCGCTAAGCTAGTAAAGATTCCGCTTTTGGGCACCATAGCTGCTGGATCACCAATTGAAGCCATAGAGAATAAGGAAATGATAGCAATTCCAAAAGATAGAATTCCTTCATCATCTGATGTGTACGCCCTACGAGTTATCGGCAATAGCATGATTGACGAGAATATAAATGATGGCGATATCGTGTTAGTAAAACATCAAGAGACCGCCGAGAATGGTCAAAAGGTGGTTGCCTTGATTGATAACCATGAGGCGACACTAAAGAAATTCTACAAAGAGCGAGGCCATATTCGTTTACAACCTGCGAATAAAAATATGGAGCCCATCATTCTTCGCAATGGTAGAGATGTTGCTATTCAGGGGATAGTGCTGGATGTGATCAGAGAGGAAATAAAACCAACGGTTTTATTTCCAGAGTATAAACAGCTGGACGAATATACGAATTTACCGCTAAATCAAATAATTTGCGGCGACGCAGTAGCAGAATTACAAAAACTACCCAATGAATCAGTTGATTTGATAGTTACTGATCCGCCGTACGGCATTAGCAGAGAACTCAATTGTAAGGGTCAAAGATTAGGAACGACAGCAAAACTGAACTTTAATTTTGGCGAGTGGGACACTTTTAATAAAGATTGGTTTGAGATTGCGTTGAAAAAAACTAGGGGGTGGATGATGACTTTCTGTGCGAAAAAAGATGTCGGCTTTTTCATTGACGGTTTAGAAAAAAGTGGATTTATAGCAGTTGATGTGTTGGTTTGGCAGAAACCCGATCCTATTCCCCTCAACGCAAAATCTAGGTTTCTTAATGCGTGGGAGGCGGTAGTTATAGGCAAGAAGCCAGGTGCAATCTGGAATAGCAATTATGAACACAACATCATTAAGGTCCAGGCCCCTAAGGGGAAAAATAGGATTCATCCCACCCAGAAGCCCGTTGAACTTATAAAAAAATTAATTAATTTAACCACAAAGGAGGGCGATGTCGTATTAGACCCGTTTATGGGTAGCGGCACTACAGCGGTTGCTTGTTTAGAGGCAAAGAGAAGTTATATCGGCTTTGAGATATCAAAACAATATTGGAAGCAGTCTTTAGAGAGAATAGAGAATTTACCAAAAAAGTTGTTTTAATCTGATGAGTATACAAGTTTCGCCCCAATGCTCCTTAAATCTTTTGGATTAAGGGAAATTTGTTTTCTTCTAATTTCTTTTCCCAAAGATAGATATCGTCGTCTTTTTTCGCGCAACTTTCTTCTGAGTAGTCGAACTATCTTTTTTGCGTCAGCATCATATATTTTCTTTATAACAAAATCGTTTTTATCAACGCTAGCCAGTATAACGCTTTTATCCGAAAGATATTTACGCAAAACTTCGCTTGAAATATCTTGGAAGCTCCAACTTAATCCTTTCGCAACCTTATATTCATATAGGTTACCAAGGTCATCAACGGCATCGTGCTTGGCTTGCTCTGATTGAGCCGTATGACCCAGTTTGAGAGCAACGAGAACTTCCCAAAATTTATTACTGGTGAGGA
>CAZZGH010000096.1:0-1736 GCA_964653875.1 uncultured Candidatus Saccharibacteria bacterium | reverse complement strand
CGAAAATAAAAATAAGGAAAAATATGAGTATCAAAAAGCAGGAAACATATAGCACCGCGAGCTTTTATTTGGGCGCATTTCTTATAGCAAAAGGGGTGCAACTTGTAGGGCTTAACCAAACCGGGGATTTTACTCGTCGGGATTTTGTGTTTATAGATTCACCTGCAAGAGAAAAATTAGTCAATGAATATAACTTTAATCAGCAGATAGAGGTCAATGTGAAGGATTTTGTCGCGGCAATTCGGCAATTAAAATCCTTGCTTCACGAACCAAAATAATATGGCGAATCTTCCAAACACAACCCAAACGCCGAACATAATTTTTAATGGTCTGATGCGCGAAATGTCGGATACCGAATTACGCTTGGTGTTTATTGTCACGAGGGCAACATTGGGTTGGGTTTTGGACAAAGAGACAGGAATGAGAAAAGAACAAGATTGGCTTTCGCTTTCGCAGTTGAAAAAGAAAACTGGTCGGGAGTCAGGTGCTATATCCAAAGCAATAGATGTTTGTATCCGACGGCAATGGATTGAGGCGAGAGACAAAGACGGTAACATCCTCGATACCAAGGCCAAGCGGCGGGGCAAAAATATCTTTTATCGTTTAGGCCCGGCGATACTTCTCAAGACATCTTCGGAAAGCGAAGATGTCTATGTAACCTCTTCAAAAAGCGAAGTTCAGAAAACGAAATTCGGAAATCAAAAGCTACAAAACCAATCTGATACAAAAGAAATTCCTAACAAAAATAACCTTGCAGGTTCTTGGACAAAAGAACTTTTGAAAAAACTTGAGGAGGTTTATGGTGGAACGCTTACGAAATCGCAGATCGGTCGTCAAGCGAGGGCCCTCGGGGAGCTTCGAGATGCCGGCTATTCGCCAGACGACATTTGGTATGGGATAGAGCGTATGCGACAAGACAGCTGGTGGAAAAACAAGAACCCCGATTTTAGAAATTTGGCAGATAACACCTTAAAGTTTTTAGCCAATAAACAAGGGGTCGACAAATACGCTCACTTGGTAACCAAAGATTAAATATGGAAAAGTTAGAAAGTATTATTAAACAAAAAGAAAGCGAACCGGCACCGCCAACAACCGTTTGCAAGCAGTGCGGCGGCGAAGCAAAACCGAAGTTCATCACAATGCTCGGCTGGCGTCGGCAGGAGAATTGCGTGCCATGCGCCGAAGCTCTTCGTAAAGAGCAGGAGGAGAGAGAAGCAGAAAAGCAAAAAGCAGATCGAATAAGCAAGCTGTTAGATAACTCCGGGATCATGAGAGGGAAGTTTTCTCGAATGACATTCGAATTATTTGACAGAAAGCATCAAGGCAAAACCTTTGAAGCCGCCAAGAAATATGCGGAAGGATTTGATCTTGATACTAAAAGCGGGCTGTTCTTTTACGGCAAGGCAGGGGCTGGAAAAACTCATTTAGCGGCTTCAATTGCGCGCTACATTATCGAGCAAAAACAGATAGCAGTAAAATTTGCGCGTATGACCGATCTTCTCTTGGATATTAGGCAAACATACAACACGGATGAATATTATAGAACGGAAAATGAATTAGAGCTTTTGAGAAAATACTCATCGACTCCGTTGTTGATTCTGGACGATTTGGGTACGGAGAAAGCAACCGAATGGGCTCGACAAATTCTTTATCAAATAGTGGACTCGCGATGGATTGATGATAAACCGCTGATAATCACTTCAAACCTTACTCTCCAAGAACTTGCGACGCGATTT
>CAZZGH010000095.1:0-1855 GCA_964653875.1 uncultured Candidatus Saccharibacteria bacterium | reverse complement strand
GCCGAAATGTTATACTTTGTAGGTGAAAATAATTAGTATTTCTGAAGGGAGGTGTTGTTATGTTTGAAGTAGTAGCAGCATCAGATATTGTTAGGAATTCATTGATGACTCTTTGGGGAGGGGTAGCTATGTTTTTACCGCGCTTTATTGCGGCAGTAGTTGTATTTTTGGTTGGCTGGCTTATTGCCGAATTGCTTGGTAAATTAGCTTATCATGTCGTCAAGATATTGCATGTAGACAATGCCTTGGGAAGGGTCGGTTTTAGGCAGGCTTGGGAGAAAAGTGGGTTTAAACTGAATACCCCCTCACTATTTTATGAACTGGTAAAATGGTTCTTTGTGGTGGTATTCTTGATGGCGGCGACAAACATTCTGGGATTGGTACAGGTTTCCGAGTTTTTGAGAACCGTCGTTTATTATCTCCCGAATGTAATTGTTGCAGCGGTAATTCTTCTGATAGGTATCTTGGTGGCTAAATTCTCGGAGGGATTAGTGAAGGCTTCGGTAAAAGCGGCCGGACTTATGTCGGCTAATTTTTTAGGAGCTTTGACTAAGTGGGCTGTATTTGTATTTTCTTTATTAATAGCTTTGGCCCAGTTGAAAGTTGCCGATGATATTATAAAGATCGTTATTACAGGGTTGATCGCGGCGGGTGCTTTGGCTATGGGCTTGGCCTTTGGTTTAGGAGGGGTAAAGCACGCTGAACAGATGATTGGAGATCTAAGGAGAAGAATAGAAGAATAAATTATCTCCAAACTAAAAACCGTCTTCTTGGCGGTTTTTAGTTTGGAGCCAGAAAAAATATAATAAAAATATAATTCTTATAATTTACCCGTACGGGTAAATTATAAGAATTATATTTTAAGATTATAAGTTTAATATTAAGTTGTGATATATTTCTTTGAATAGCTTGTTTAATTTTTCCTCGTCTTTTTTACTGAACCTTGACAATACAAAATCCATCACAAATGCGTCTCTCTTCTTGTCCGATTGATCACGGGCTTTAAGTAGTGCCCGAACCGAAGTTCCGATGCGCAGGCGGTAGAATTTATTCGTTTTCAGGGCTTTGATTATTGATTCAACGCCTTTATGTCCACCCGAGTTTTTTTCAAACGAATTTTTGAAAGACCCGAATTCAATATCCAAATCGTCATGTATGACGATTAAGTTTTCAGTTTTTAGTTTTAAGTTTTTAACTAATTTGGATACAACTTCGCCCGACTTGTTCACATAGCAAAGCGGTTTTATCAGAATGACCGTGACCCCGCCGGAGGCGGGTCTGCCTTTGGCGGAGATTTTGGATTTGGATACCATGGCGTTATGCTTTTTGTCTTCTTCAAAATCACCAGCATCAATTTTCTTGGCTAGATAATCCAAAAACATAAATCCCACATTGTGGCGCGTATTCTGGTATTCCTCGTCCGGATTTCCGATTCCGATGATTAATTTTGTCATGTTGTTAGTATAGATTAGTATAAGTAGATTTTCAATGCTCCAGCCCTCACCCGATTTTCCTCACGGACTTCTCATGGGGCAGTGTATCTGCTCACTCCTAATTTTTCTGACCATTTGGGGATAACCCCGACCCGGCCATGCGGATCGGTCAAAATCCCGACCGAGCCGGGTCACCCCAAATAGGTGCCCAGAAAAAATAGCGTCGTTCACAGGCACTGCCAGCCATTCGTCATAGTGAGAAAATCAGGTGAGGTCTTTCGCTAAACTACTATTTTTTATTTGCAAAATATCCAAAATATTGTATTCTATTCTAAACGTTCCTTAACAGGAGAAAATAATGGCTTGCTCATGCGAAGGGTCTTGTCCTTGTTGTTTTGTTGGTGAGGTAGAAAATCATAAAT
>CAZZGH010000094.1:0-1860 GCA_964653875.1 uncultured Candidatus Saccharibacteria bacterium | reverse complement strand
AAAGCCGAAAAGAAAAATTAAATAAAAGTTTCTTGAGAGCACTTCCGGAAATTTTGGAAAGCCGTAAGCTATTCATTTCGTTGGATGAAAACTGAACAAAAGCCCCGGATAAATCATTTAACAATTGACTTGCCCTGGCTTCGTTGTCAGCAGAAACAACAATTCTTATGTTAGTGTCAAATAACGGCTTGGAAGCCTTGCTTTGAATTCCTTTGACAATCTCTTCCTCAAAAGGTGTGATTGACTTGGGGCGTTCTAATTCTGGTCCGCCGGCCTTAGGTTTCTTTGGCGGATGCTTGGCCAAAAACAGCGCTTTTGAAAAATTAAATCCCGATTGCATTTCCTTAGCGGTCTTTTGGGCTAACTTTCTCAAATTATCCTGATGAGTAGGTCTGATAAGTATTTGAATAGCTGCCCCTTCGCCTTCTTTTTGAAGCTTCGAAAGAGCGGTTGCCAAATTACCAAGCGGATCAGCCTGAAGCATTTGATATGTTTTAAACGGCAGAATCGGATTATTTTTTAATTTAAAATATCCTGCCAGAGAAACTCCTTGGGGATTGAATATGTTATAATCTTTTATTCTTTCAACTTGCGCGGTTGGGAAAAATCCGTTTACTTGCTTCTCGAAAATTTGCTCATAGCTCCTCGGCACCGCCATATAAAAATGTATTTCTTCACCCATGTGGTGAACTCCCAACTCCAAAGAAAGATATGGCTCTCCATAAATAAATTTATTCCAGCCCTTAGCGTGGAGATTGGTAAATGAGGAGTAAAGTTGTTCCATCACGGAAATTATCTCTTTCTCCGGCCGTTGAGCTTGCCCTGATCCTGCCGAAAGGTTCTCCCGCGGCACGCTGATTAAGAATAAAGACATGCTCAAAGCTCTGGCAATACTACCCTTAGTTCTAAATGAACCGACCAACACTAAACCGGCGACAAAAATTATTGCCAGAATGACGAGATAAATTATCAGAATAAACAAGGACAATTTCTAATTACCAATTTCTAATGACTAATCAATTTCTAATTTCTTAATGTCTAATTTTAGTCATTCAGACATTAGATATTAATTAGAAATTAGGTCAATTAGGAATTAGTCATTTTATCTGGTCCACTTTTTTTCTTTCTAAAAGCGTGTCATATAACTGATCAACCAAAACATCGTGAAAGGCATCAATCAAGGCAGGGTTGTTTGATTTAATCGCTTCTTTAATCCCCTGATCCAAACTATTTTGGAAAACTAAATTAATCAATTCTTGAATTTTATCTTTAAGTTCTGGCGCCAAATAACTTGTATCATCGGTCGGTGTCTGGGGTGACGGCTTGGGAACATAAGCAGAAGCGTTCTGTTGAATCTTCTCGCCGATTACTTGTCTTAAAACTTCCTTGTTGAGAGGAGATTCTTTTTGTTCCGGCTGTTGCCCTAAATTCGCCTTCTTTTCCTGAAG
The DNA here is from genome assembly GCA_964653875.1 of uncultured Candidatus Saccharibacteria bacterium. Classification (GTDB taxonomy): domain Bacteria; phylum Patescibacteriota; class Minisyncoccia; order 2-02-FULL-40-12; family GWA2-44-9; genus 2-01-FULL-41-26. Next base: position 412 of record CAZZGH010000094.1, on the reverse strand, counting down.
CTGTTTCTCAAGTTGGGCTATTTCCTGTTCAATTGTCACTCCTGTTTCTGACATAAATAAAGTATAACATAAAATAAAAACATGGTATTCACAATCATGCTCCACCCCTCCCAATTCTTGACCTATTGCCTGCGCCTTCGGTCTCCTTCGGACAAATACTCAAATTAGGTCTCAATTTGCTTAATAAATCTTAGCATCCGTTCCTCCTCTTCGAGGGTTTTCCGGCTAAGATTTATTACATAAGCAAATTATCAACTAATTTGAGCATTATGTTCTCCTCGGAGGCAAACGGTCTAAAACAGGAATGGGGCTTTCGCTTTAAGTTAACAAAAAGCTCTCCGGCCATATCCCTATCTATCAGCACTCCTGGAGCGATACGGTAACATAAAGAGCATCCGAGATAGCAAAGAAC
>CAZZGH010000093.1:0-1868 GCA_964653875.1 uncultured Candidatus Saccharibacteria bacterium | reverse complement strand
TCAAACCAGAGGATATTTTTTGTATGTTTCATATAGTATCATACTACCGAACCTGGTACAATTGTCAAGGGATTTTTAGTTTGGGGGATAATAACAGTATGAGTGAAGATTTAAGATATATCGGACATAGGAATGGCATTGAATTTCTTACTGCAACGATTAAAATCGGGGAACGATTTGGCCCCCCCGAAGATCAAGTGATTAATGCTGTCATGAAAGGCATATTACTCGAAGTTAATCATCAATCAGAAAAAGTTATAACTGATGGTTTTTTATCAAAAATAAAAATTGAATATAGAAAAGATCCCTATATAACAACCGTTGTTGATAAAAGAATTATCTCTGCTGTATGTTGGAAATTTGGTAGAAAATTTGAATTAACCCCTGAAGAATTAGAATTTATAAAGAGAAATGAATTTATTGATGGCAATACTGAAATATCAACGCTGCCTCCTGAAATTTTAGCGCATTCATATTTTGACATAAGTTTTAAACAGTGGGGAAATTTTGTTTCCGGCTATTCAGGACCTCAACCAAAACTTTTAAGATCAATTGTCGGACATCTTTCTTACAAAGAAGATAGAGTTAATCAACCTGCTGTTGGCGATTTCATTGCCGAAATGAAAGACAGCGCAGATTTAAGAGAAAAATTATTAAAAAGAGGTAAAGATTTTGGAAGAAGATTAAAAAGGTGAGTGAAGGATTTATTCTGCATTTTTCTGCATTTACCCCTTGATTTTCAAAAATCCCTCTGCTATTATTACCTTTGCGAATGAAAAAAAATCTTTCATAGAGGCATTATTGGAACGAGCTCTACCTCGACTCCTAACAGCCCCGAAGAAATTCTATTCTGAATTCAGAATTTAGAATTCTGAATTATTATCGGGCCTATAGCTCAATTGGCTAGAGCGTCTGATTTGCATTCAGAAGGTTAGGGGTTCAACTCCCCTTAGGTCCACCGCACATTAACAACTGGTTTTGTATAGGTAGGAAGCAAAAAACCCAAACAAATTTTTGCAAAAAAATTTGAGCGGGAAAAACTAACAAAAGAGATGGAAGAGATAATGCTAATGGAGGATGCCTAGGTAGTTTGAGCCGAAGAAGGACGTGTGTATGAGCACGATAACAGCGATAAGCCCTCTAACAGACGTTATAATCGCTGGTTTCCGAATGGGGCAACCCCGCCCTGCGCAAGCAGGGTGCACCCGTGTTACGCAGGGAAATTCGAAGCACGAATTCCTAAATCTCAAACAAATTCAAAATTCTAATGTTCAAAATACAAAATACGTGTTTTGAATTTAGGATTTTACTATTTGGGATTTATTTGGAATTTCGGATTTAATATTTCGGATTTCCGCGCGTAGCGCGGGTGGGGAACCCGGGGAACTGAAACATCTCAGTACCCGGAGGAAAAGAAAACAAATGTGATTCCGTCAGTAGCGGCGAGCGAAAGCGGAGCAGCCTAAACCTTGTGCTTTGCACAAGGAAATTCGAATATCGAAATCCTAAATCAAAAACAAATTTTAAATCTTATATTCTAAATTCAAAACAATTTAGAATTTTGGAAATTTGAATTTTGGATTTGTTTGGAACTTCGAATTTAGTATTTCGGATTTCCTCGTGCAGAGCATGAGGCGTTGCGGGTCCACAGTAGGGAGAAATTGCGGATAGAAAAATGTTCTGGAAAGAACAGCCATAGAGAGTGATAGCCTCGTATTCCAAATTCATAATTTCCCCGGTGGGGTTCCCAAGTACCACGAGGCACGGCAAACCTTGTGGGAAACCGGGTCGGTCACGATCCAAGGCTAAATACTCAAACTAACCGATAGTGAACTAGTACCGTGAGGGAAAGGTGAAAAGTCCCCCGT
>CAZZGH010000092.1:0-1881 GCA_964653875.1 uncultured Candidatus Saccharibacteria bacterium | reverse complement strand
AAGAACCGCTCGGGCCATATGCCCTCATCGAACCAGAATAGATTTGCTCCTGCGGTAAATCTTTCTTCTCCCTCGGCGCTTGGCAGAACCAAGCCCAAGCGCCTGCGGGTCGTTCTCTGAAGGCATATGGCCTTCGCAGTATTAAGGAAGCGAACACCCCATCCCGACTGATTCATCGTCCTGGATAAGTTTGTTTAATAAATAAGCCACTAATCTAAGAAATCTTAATGTAGCGAAGCGATCTTAAGATTTCTACAGAGATTAGAGGCTATTTATTCAAACTTAGGAAAAAGATGAGAAGGCGGGGTGGGGCGGGAGCTAAAAAAATCCTAGAAGTGGGGAAACCCGAATCCGGAAGAATCATCGTCGCCAATAGGTAACAGGTCAGCGGTAAGTTTGTGAAGAAGATCTCTGGTTGCCGAGGCCGGATTTAAGGCATCTTTTTGCCATAATTTAGCGGCTAATCCCACAACATGGGGAGCAGCCATTGATGTTCCGGATAAAATAGCATAACCGCCATCTTTCCAAGTTGATTCTACATTGACGCCAGGAGCAACAAGTTCCATATCTTTATCTTCAACAATATATGGGGTGGAAGTCGAATTATTACCACGCGAACTCCAATCGGAGATTTTGATATCTTTATCAACGGCTCCCACGGCAACAACATCTGCATCAGATCCGGGGTAATCAATACTTCCGGCATATGGTCCGTCATTACCGGCCGCCGCAATAACCAAAACATTTTTAGAAATGGCATAATCAGTAGCATCAGTGATTAACTGGCTTGGATTATCAGAACCCAAACTCATGTTCACGATATTAGCTCCGTCGTCAGCGGCCATTCTTAAAGCAATGGCAATATCATCCGCCCAACAAGTGCCATTATTAGAACAAACCTTATAAATAAACAGGCTGGCTTCCGGAGCCATGCCATATATACCAAATCCATCCGAGCCGCCATCCGCAGCAATTATTCCCGCGATATGAGTTCCGTGGCCGTTTTTGTCGTCACATTTACCGTCAGCAACAGCCGCCGAACCTGAAAAATCTTTACAAGTCTTGATTCTTTCTTTGAGATCGGGATGGGGTTTTAAAATTCCTGTATCCAATATGGCAATATTAACACCCGCGCCTCCCGATGATTTTGAAAGTAGCGAGTCGTTATAAACAGCTTTTACCCCCCAAGGAACTTGTTCTGTCGGCTTAATTCTTTTTGTTGCTTGAACTTTTCCGCTTAGTACGGACATCTGCGACAAATCAGGCAAAATATTCAATCTTTTTACAGGTTCGATTGACACTCCGAAAAATTTTGCAACCCAAAGTTGAGAATCGGATAAATCTGCAGTAAATCCGTTATCAAAATTGTGCCTTACCCCAAAAGACTTTTTCCACCAACCAGAGGTTGATTTGACGAAATAGCGGGTATCATCCGAGGCGGCGTGGGAAACATTAGATACGAATAAAAGTGTTAAAATTATGGCTAAATATGCGGTCTTTTTGATTGTAATCATGTAGATTTAATAATAGCAAATTGAGCGCAATATGGCAATCCACAGGTAAGGTCGCTCCCATCCAACCCCTATCTTCATCACATCTCCGCGATACGACAAAAGAGCTGACGGATGTACGGAAATTGAAGCGATCGCTTCGACTAAAGCTTCAATTTCCTATCCGTCAGCTTCTTTATGTTACCGTATCGCTTCGACTCAGTGTTTCAGACAGGGATATGGCTGGGAGCTTAGCTTGTCTCTACTCAATTTCAGAGTGTTCTACCCCTACACTGGACATAGGGATAAATAACTCTGTTATTAATTAAGCGAGGCCAACTGGCTTAGAGGAACGACCCGCAGGCGCTTGGGCTTGGTTCTACCAAGCGCC
>CAZZGH010000091.1:0-1941 GCA_964653875.1 uncultured Candidatus Saccharibacteria bacterium | reverse complement strand
AAGAACAAAAGAAAATTGCCCGTCACAGAGCAATTTTCCCTAATCTGACTTGGATAGTATGCTTCTCAAGCAATAAAGCAAGGGTCAGGGTGCTCTTTCACCTTAATACATTATAGTCACGCTATAGCGTAATTATAATGTATTAAGGAATTATTCAAAAACAAATTGTGCAGTATTCTTGAATTAGTCTGAACGCATTTCGCCCCTCGACAAGCTCGGGGTGAGGAAATCCCCCCCGCGACCCTTCAATTTCGTTCAGGATGGTGAGCTCGTCGAATCCACAAGTTTTTCTTTGGCGGCAAATTCAAAAAAAATTATTAAGAAACTGGTTGAGAATGTTCTTTTCGGAAACCTATCTTGTAGATTGCTAATAATGCTGGAATGCTGATAATTATCGTAAACAATACTGTTCCTATGCCATGTTCGCCAAGTGCATTAACATTAACTTTAAGAAAGTTTAGAAATTGTACATTCGTAGTATATGAGATTATGCCCGCAACCCAAAAGAATAGTATTGCTATAAAAATAACTTTCCAAGCTGTCTTATTGAATAATTCTTTCTTATATGCAAAAACGAAAACTCCGATGGCAAGTAGTAAACCTTCTATGACCCCTTCCCACGAAGCAAAACCCCAAGAACCTATTGTCGGTACAAGTGCTAAAGTTCCCACAGCAACTATTACAATATATATCCAAGCGTATATTTTCCAAAACATATTAGTTTTTAATTATTAATTAATTTCGACTTTATGATTAAAAAATTTTCTTCCGCCAAAATTAAAATATTCTTCCCTCCTAGACTAAAGCTTCGGATGGGCACGGCGAGCCGACTTGTCCCACCAAGGCTTTAACAAAGGCGGATGTTTTTCTCCGGGTTCTTTTGCAGTTTTCTCGGATTCGAACTGGTTTAAATATAACATAGGATTTCATTTCATGCTCCATGAGAGAAACCTAGATTTGTCGAATAATCCACAATTTAAGATAGGGCCCTTGTTTTAAATGAACATAGATAATGTATAATAGTATATGTAGTCAATTCAACTGATGCGCGGCACATATTATTCTTTAGAAACTAAAAAGCAGGCGGAGTTTTTGAGATCTCAAAATAAAACCTATAAAGAGATTAAAGATATCCTTGGCATTCCAAAGAGTACTTTATCTTTATGGGTAGGTGAAAAATATGCACATATATTTGACCGTCGGGCACAGCTAATCCATTTAGCAAAGATACGAGAAATGTCGGCGAAGACAACACGTCTCCGCGTTGAAACCAGAGATAAAGAAACCAGATTAAATGCTATTAAGGAGTTTAAAAAGTTTAAAATTAATAAGCTTACAGAAAAATTATCGTTGGCCCTACTGTACTGGGCAGAAGGGACCAAAAGTCCGAACTTAAGCGGTTTAATTTTTACTAACACAGATCCGTTGATAATTAAACTATTTGTAACTATGCTCAGAAATGCTTATTCCATTGATGAAAGCGGATTCAGGGTCAGAATTTATGTACATCATTATCACAAAAAGAAGGAGTTGGTACAATTCTGGTCAGATCTACTCAAAATCCCTAAGGAACAATTTGCCCCTCTGTTGGTAAAACCGAGGAGCAAAAAACGTAGATTTAGAAAGAATCCAAAAGGCATTTGCTTTGTTCGCTATCGTGATAGTAATATACGAAGGGAAATCTTAGCGATTGCACGAATTTTTGCCGAAAAAGTTATCGGATTAAGATATTCCATGAATTCTATAGAGACCCAAAAATTTGTAGCAAGTATTGCAAGATAAGTTAAACTCTGGTTTCTTATCCTCCCGTCGTCCAACGGACAGGACATGAGATTGCGGATCTCAAAATTTAGGTTCGATTCCTAACGGGGGGACAACTATTATAGTTTCTTTATCAATTTCGAAAGACGCGACTTTTTGCGAGCGGCGGTATTTTTCTTC
>CAZZGH010000090.1:0-1943 GCA_964653875.1 uncultured Candidatus Saccharibacteria bacterium | reverse complement strand
ATTTTGTTTTACACGGGGATTTCTCACAAAATAGGCGAAGTCCACGAAGGGGATACGGTTATGGATTGGATGGAACAGGAGAGAGAAAGAGGCATTACTATTACTGCCGCCGCCACCACTGCTTATTGGACACCGACAGATGCCAAGGACAAAGATGCGGAGAAAGTTAAGCTTAATATTATTGATACTCCCGGGCATATCGACTTTACGATTGAAGTAAAGCGTTCTTTGCGTGTTTTGGACGGAGCAGTTGTCGTTTTTGACGGTGTTGCTGGCGTTGAACCGCAATCGGAAACGAATTGGCGCTATGCTGATGATTATAAAGTTCCCAGAATCTGTTTTATAAACAAACTTGACCGCTTGGGAGCTTCTTTTGACCGGTCGTTCCAATCTATTTTGGGAAGATTATCTCCATATGCCGTAAAACTTCAGATACCGGACGGACATGAAGACCAGTTCAGAGGAGTCGTGGATCTTTTAACTATGGATTATTATACCTTTGAAGGAGAAAAGGGCGAACGTGTTATTAAGGGCGAGATTCCGGCTCATATTATGGAAGAAGCAAAAAAAGAAAGAGCTATAACCATAGAAAAAATAGTTGAACATGACGATGAGACAATGTCTGAATATCTAGAAGGAAAAGAGATTGGCATAGATAAACTCCGAGAGATATTAAGAAAGGCAACTATCGCTAATAAAATATTTCCAGTATTCGCCGGTTCGGCACTAAAAAACAAGGGTGTGCAACTTGTTTTGGATGCTGTGGCATATTATCTACCATCGCCACTGGATGTTCCTCCGACAAAAGTGACTGACAAAAAAACTGGAGAAGCGTTAGTGGTGGAACCAAGCGATGACGCCATATTTACTGCATTGGCTTTTAAAACCGCAACGGACCCGTTTGTTGGGGCTTTAACTTTTTTCCGGGTTTACTCCGGAAAACTTACTTCGGGTTCCTATGTTTTAAATACCAGAAGCGGTCAGCAGGAAAGAATCAGCCGCATTGTTCTATTGCATGCTAACGACCGTACAGAGATAAAAGAAGTTTATGCAGGAAATATTGCCGCCACAGTTGGTTTGAAGGATACCAAAACCGGAGATACGCTTTGCGATCCGGCAAAACCTGTTCTGCTTGAAGGCATTGAAGTTCCGGAGCCGGTTATTTCTCTGCGGATAGAACCGAAAACAAAAGCCGATCAGGAAAAAATGAGCTTGTCTTTGAAAAAATTATCCGACGAAGATCCGACTTTCAAAATAAGAAGCGATGAAGAGACCGCGGAAACAATTATTTCCGGAATGGGAGAATTGCATTTGGAAATTATCGTGGATCGCATGAAGAGGGAATTCGGGGTCAATGTAAATGTCGGCCGTCCGCAGGTTGCTTACAAAGAAACTATTTCCGATAAATCCCAAGCCGAAGGTAAATACATCAAACAGTCTGGAGGTCGCGGACAATACGGCCATGTTTGGCTGCGTGTTGAACCCAAGGAGCGGGGAGCGGGCTTTGAGTTTATCGATGCTATTAAAGGTGGTTCAATTCCTGAAGAGTTTATTACTCCGGTTGAAAAAGGAGTTAAAGAAGCGTTGGACAAAGGCGTTCTCGCCGGGTTCCCGATCGTGGATATGCAGGTTACTTTGTATGATGGTTCTTATCACGAGGTTGATTCTTCTGAAATTGCTTTCAAAATTGCCGGTGCCATGGCGCTTCAAGAGGCAATCAGAAGAGCAAAACCTATTTTGCTTGAACCAATCATGAAAGTTGAGATTATTGTTCCCGATAATTTTATGGGTGAAGCTACCGGAGACATCTCGTCCCGAAGAGGACAGATCAATAGTATCAACGACCGAAGCCCGATGAATTTGAAAGTTATTGATGCTCGTGTTCCGTTGTCGGAAATGTTCGGCTATGCCACTTCAGTGAGGTCCTTGACTGAAGGACGCGG
>CAZZGH010000089.1:0-2055 GCA_964653875.1 uncultured Candidatus Saccharibacteria bacterium | reverse complement strand
CTGCGGGGTGTACCTTTTAAAAATATTTGCTAAATTTTAAAAAGGCACACACCCTTCGCCGGTTGCTTTGGCAGATAATTGACGATTGGCAAGAGAGCGTCAAACTAACCTGAAACAAAGTGATAACTTTGCTTAAATTTAAAAAATAAAAAGCGGACAAAATTATTGCACCGCTATTAGGTCATACCCACAAAATATTACTGTTCCTTAAGACTTATATAATAAACAGTAAATATTCCCCAAGAATGAAGGTTTTCACGTGTTCTTTCCACTTTTACAACTGCATACTTGGGATATCGTTCAGCAACAACACTTTGTAAACTTTTACCCACTCTCGCTCCGAACTTTTCTTCCCAACTGGATTTTAAACGATAAAGCCAAATTGCCTCATCTTCGAAAGAAAAAACATCATCATACATCACCAACTTGACTTGTGTCGCAGTGGGGTCGACTTCAATCTTTCCTGAATTAACTTCCACGGTTTCTCCATCAATAACAACCCCACCAGAATTATTGTCAGTATTGTCAGTAGTGGCTACAGCTATAGATTTACTTGTACTAGAACAACCAACCAGTAACATAACTGTAAATGTAAAAATAATAAAGACAATACTTTTTCTCATTCCAGAACCTCCTTAAAACAACTGATAATGAGTATACCAGTAGTCTTAAGCAAAGTCAACCCCACCCCCGCCAGCACAATTTTTATTTAGAATTCTTTTCCCTCCACTCCTTTATCTTTTTATGGTCTCCTGAAAGTAAAACATCTGGCGCCTTCCATTTTTTACTCTTTACTCTTTGCTCTTTGCTCTTTGCAATAAATACCTCCGGTCTTGTATATTGCGGATATTCTTTCTCGCTGGCTTCTTTATCAGAAAAACTTTCATTTATAATTGATTCTTCCTTTTGAATAACCCCCGGAATTAGCCTTGATACCGCTTCGATTACAACCATTGAAGCTACTTCTCCGCCAAACAACACATAATTTCCAATGGATATTTCTTCATCGACAATATATTTGGCGACTCTTTCATCCACGCCTTCATATCGCCCGCATATAAAAATTATCTGGTCATATTTGGAAAGCTGGGTAGCTTTCTTCTGGTCAAATGTTTTCCCTTTCGCCGAGAGCAAAATTATTCTTTCTTTTTTTCTTAACTTTCCACTTTTCACTTTAAACTTTAAACTCAAGGATCGAACTGCTTTGTAAAGCGGTTCGATCCGCAGTACCATCCCTGCTCCCCCGCCATATGGCCGACCGTCTACGGTCTTGTGCTTATCATCAGTCCACTTCCTCAAATTATGTAAATTTATTTTTATCAGCTTCTTCTTCTGCGCCCGCGCCAACAAGCTTTCTTTCAGAAAGCTATCAAAAATATTTGGGAATATAGTAATAATGTCGAATTTCATAATTTAAAAATAAAACGGGGTTTATCCCCGCCTTTTTCTACCTTGACTACGAATTTTAGCAGGCCTTTGTTTTCTCAACCCTTCTTGCAACCTGACGATTTCATCAAGAAGAACATTGATGCCCAACATTTGGTCCTGGTCTACACAAGATACCAGCCCCTGTCCTTTCTCTCCCAATCTTCTTCCCAGCAACAAAAAACTCAATTCTTCTCCGGATTTTAGTTTTCGTGTCTCATCTATCAATATTTTGGCCATTTTGCTCCAAGCAGCATCGGGACATGACGGGAAACTTCTATGCTGCCAACCGTGTCTTGGCTTAAGGTCTTCATCTAATTCTCTTAATGAAATGTTCTTCTTGTATCGATCAAATGTAAGTTCGTACTGGTGTTGGGTCATTTGACCATCTCTCGTTTACTAAGAACTGACTATATTCTAATCAAAGTGTTCCATTCTGTCAACCCAAAAATCGGCAAAAGCCGATTTTTGGGTTATAGTGGTCAGACCACTTTATTATACAGCCCGCAAGTTTACTTTGAACCTCTATTGCCAAATGTAAGCTAAACACTAAGCAACCGGCGGAGGGTGTGTGCCTTTTTACAAAATTAGTCCCGATTTTATCGAGGATCCTCGATAGCTTTGCTATCG
>CAZZGH010000088.1:0-2180 GCA_964653875.1 uncultured Candidatus Saccharibacteria bacterium | reverse complement strand
AACTGGCCGTTTACTTCTTTGTCAAAATAGGTTTTATCCTGCTCGTATTGCTTCAAAAAATTCGGCGCGGTTTCTTTATCATAGAATTTGAAAGGCAAGAGCCCATCTTTGACGAACACATTGGTGGAGCCGTCGCCGTGCAAAATCATGTTTACTTTGGTGGCAGTTCCGAGGTTGAAGTTTATCTCTACGCCATAGATAAAATTTTGTGCCCATTTGTTTTCGCGGTGGTCAGGTATAAACCACTGATGAAATTTATCGTCCACATCGCGTTTTTTTGCCAACTTATCCTTAAACCTGCGCTTGAGGTTTTCGGTGATAAATTTCATGTATTCAATGAGGAATGTCCCGCTACCCGCGCTTGGGTCTATAAGATAAGGTATTTCTAGATCGTTGTTTACCCGCTCAATAGCGAGCTTGTCCAATTGTAAGCCCCAGAGCATAAACTTGACTATGTTGATATGCGTGAAGAATTGACCTTTTGTCTGTTTAAATCCCTCTCTAATTATTCCTTCAAAAAAGTCGCCTAGAATATCTTTGCCGTTAATACTATTTTTTCCATCAACAAATGAAAGCCTTTCGAGTTCGGCAACGGCATATTTCAGTTTGTTGAGCGATAATTTATTTTCATCTATTACGAAAGATTTTTGTAATTTTACTTCATCCGTAATGTTTAGTCGTTGTTTTAATGCTCTTTTATATAGTTCGTTTATTCTTTCAAAAAGTTCTTCATTGGATTCAAAACTTTCCCCGTCTTTAAAAGAACGGACTTGAAAGTCATATTCTTCGCCTTCTTCCTTTTCACTCTCATCTTGAATTTTCGCCAAGATTATATTTACCAGCGAGGAAAAAATATCGTTATCATCGGCTCCACCCCCGCCCCAAAGCACATTGTGAAGATTTTTTCGTAGACCATCCAGCTGTTCATGGGTAAAGCTGGTTTCTAAATCTTTCTTGCCGCCTTTGATGTACGGCTCTTTTTGCGCCTTGCCATATCGCGCCGGAAGTTCATCGGCGAAGTCGCGCGTTTCTTTCCAGGCATCAAAAGAGGGGAATTTTTCATAGTCAATTAAAATACACTTGTCTTTTATTTTATTTTCAACTATCTCAACCGTGTAAAGAACGAGGTATTTTACTTTTTTTCCTTGACCTTGTTCTTGCGAAGCGAGGTTAAAAAGCTGTTTTTCAATAACTTCGTCTTTGTCTTTTTCATAATCCTGCGGGCTTTTTGCTTCTATATACAAAAAGGCGTCGCCTTTATCATCTTTTACAATGACATCTATCCTTGGCTTATTAACTTTGGGCCTACCGATATCATATTCTTTTTCAAGTTCAATATTTTCTGTCCCATATCCCAATTCGTTGACTAACTTTGAGACAAGATAACCCCTGACTGGTTCTTCGTCTCCAGAAGCGCCTTTAATTTCCCTAGAACTTTTAATACTTCGGTCATATTTTATCTTTCCCTCTTTACCCACAAAATCCACCACCTTTTTATGGGATCTGTTTAGATAATTCTCAATTGGTTTTTTGATATTTTCTTTCATTTTGATTTTCCAATTATACTACGAAAGTCTTTTTTGGTAATTATAAGGTGATCTAAAACTTCAATTCCTAGTAGTTTTCCCGCTTCTACAAGTTGTTTGGTAAGCTTAATGTCTTCTTGAGACGGTTCGGTATTTCCCGATGGATGATTATGAACAAATATCACAGAAGAGGCACTGCTTTTGATTGCTTCTGAAAAAGCCTCTCTTGGGTGAGCGATGCTTGAGTCAAGAGTCCCAACTGAAATTTCATTTACAGTCCAACCGCGAGTATTCAGAGAAATAGCGTAAAGCCGCTCTTTTTTATAGTCCTTGATCTTGCTCCGCATAAACTTGAAAACTTTTTCCGGATTCGTGAGTTCTTTACTTTTATAAGACGGAGCTTGAGTAAAAAGACGACGGCCAATTTCAAACGCGGCTTTTATTTGGGCGGCTTTCGCCAAGCCAATGCCTTTTATTTGAGAAAGTTCTTCAATACTTGCTTCGGATAGCTTCTGTAAACTGCCGAATTGCGTTAATAATTTTTGCGCCGTAACCGCTACCGATTCACCGGCAACGCCGCGGCCTAAAATAAGCTGTAATAATTCTTGGACCGAAAGCGCCTGGTCTCCAAATTTAACCAACCGCTCACGCGGG
>CAZZGH010000087.1:0-2439 GCA_964653875.1 uncultured Candidatus Saccharibacteria bacterium | reverse complement strand
ATCTTTAAGGTTTCCGACAGGAAAGCCCGAGAAGGTCGAAATCCAAGAACAGGCGAGACTATTCACATCGCTGCTTCTAAGAAGCCAAGATTTACTCCAGGTAAATTACTAAAAGAAGCCATTAAATAGAATTTTCTCGGAGTGGGGCATCGCCCACTCTTGGGGAACTCTGTAGTATCTCGAGATATTAAAACCTAAAACCCCGTTATAACGGGGTTTTGGGTTTTGACAACTCTCTTATATAAGAATATAGATAAAATATATGCTCGCTCTTTAACAAGGGCATCTTATGCAAGAATGGGCTCTGTGTTTACCGGGAACATTTCCGAGGTTAGGTCCTCATGCCGGAGCTTTACACGCTCTTCGCAACGCTTCTCATCAAGGGTTGCTCCATAATGATCCTTCCTTCATTTCCACCAGTTCGGTCGCATTTATTCCGGCATCAATATATGTTCAAAGGTCAGAAGAATATCACAAAGAATTTGAAGAAAGACTAATCAATTTAAGAAAGAGTCATTTCGTAAGTCTTCATCCGGATTTGAAAAAAAGAGCTGCGATTGATTTTCTATCCATCGCAGGATTATTGATCGCCGCTCATGAAACTGGCAAGATAAGAAATCCATTAGCAAGCCATGCTGCTTTATTGGCGCTTTCCCCGTTAGCCTATAAGATAGTCAGAAAATCATTGAAAGACATATTCTCCGTTGAATCATTTCTTGTTTATGATAGTCTCAGAAAACTTTTACTGGAAACCCTGAAATTTGACCTTATTTTTAATTCCCCGATAAAAATAGAGGTACCGGCAGTAAACTTAAATACGGCCGGTTGGACGCTTGACCAAGTGCTTTCCGATCCACCTCTTTATCTGCATGGGTGGCAAAATCAAGGCTGGGTTTCCGTTACCAACTTCCGACCGGAAGATATCGGCTTGGAAACAGGGACTAGAAATCTAAGGTATGTTGACGGGGGAATCAACGGGCTTAGGGTATTTGGTCACTTTGGACCTGGTAAACACAATGGCGAAGGCCATATTGTTGACACTGCGGCTCTAAGTAATCTCCCTATTCATTTTGCAGTCAAAGAAGGGTACTCCAACATCGTGGTTCTCCACTATAATTCAAGAGCGGAAGGACCCATGAACAGATTGTTTAAAAACTGGGTTGAATTGTTAAGTCGCAGCTTTGATATAGAAGTTTCAGAAATGACCAGGAAAATTATCGTCGGCTATTTAAGGGTTAATAATGACCTCGAGCAGTTAGCTAAACAAAGAGAAAGCCTAGAAAGAATTGAGGGGTTGCTTGATTATCCATGGTTGAGTAGTTCAAGCCAGCAAATAATACAGCAACATATCATAGACACAAGAGAAATGATGCGAAATCTGTCATACGCCCACAAAAAAAGGATAAACTTTACATTTATCGGCTCTGACCCAATACCGGATGCTCATTTTAGTGATTTTACTCAAGACCAAATGATAGAAGGAATTAATATGGGCTGGAAAGCTGCATGGAATGCTATCCCTAAGATAAATAAAATGATCGCATAGAGTCATTTCCCCCTCACTTGTTCAAAAGGTGAGGGGTTTAATTTATTGAAAAGAAAAATTATTTATGGTCTAATTCGGGCAAGTTTCAAGTTATTTAACAAGGCCAAGATGGATATCAAAGCTGACCTTGCCATAATTGGCGATGGCGTTGCATCGCTTGCCTTGGCTTACCTTGCCGTTCAGCGAGATATAAGAATCGTAATACTCGGAAAGGGCGCGCAAAGCACTACTCGTAGCGCTACCGGACTTATTGCTCCAAGGCCAGATTATCTTGTTTTTGATGAGGAACTTGTTCAAAGAACAGCTTTTGAGTGTTTAAGATGGCTTCGTTTATTTGATCCTCAAATTCTTAAACCACAAAAATTTTTAATGCCTATTGGCCCAGAGCTTCCTTACGGTATTTATATATTTAAAGCGCTGTTGGACCGGTACGACAAAATAGCGAAAATTCGCTCAACGGGATTGGGAAACCATTTTATGGTCAGCCAGAAAAATTTAGAAAAGATGGAGCCAAACTTGAGAAAAGATAATATGAACGGAGCGATTTCATTTGGCGAGTGGACCGTTGACCCGATAACTCTTTTAAAAAAACTAAGCGGAGAAACTTTGGTTTTTACAAATCTCGTCAAAAGATTCGAAATAGACGATTTTAAAGAGTTTAAAACTCGTGACGGCTTGATTGAAGAAATTAAAGCAACAGGTGTTAATAATAATCTCATTAAAATCACCAACGATAGAGGCCCCCTCGTTGTTGTTAACGCTACCGGTCCGTGGATGAAAGATGTCTGTAGCCGATTAGGTATTCCAATTGAATATCGGCTTAAGGCCGGAGTGCAGATGGAAGTTCCCGGCCGGTATTTTCAGTCGGGAATAATTACATTCGATAGTAATGG
>CAZZGH010000086.1:0-2466 GCA_964653875.1 uncultured Candidatus Saccharibacteria bacterium | reverse complement strand
GCATCGGTATCATTTTCTTTGCGTTATTTGCGTTTTTAATTTATAAGACAAATAACGATTCTCAAATTGTTGCTGACCCCAATTTATTAATTGGCCAGTTAAGTTATATGACCGGCACCAAAGATGCCAAGGTTAATATTATTGAATTTGGCGACTATCAATGCCCGGCTTGCGCATATGCCAGCCCCATTGTTCAGCAGCTTGTTGAAGCTTATAAAGATAATCCGAATGTTAATTTTGTTTTTAGGAATTTTCCTCTTCCCCAGCATTCTAATGCTATGATCTCGGCCGAAGCTGCCGAGGCCGCGCGAGTCCAGGGTAAATTTTTAGAGATGAGCGAGATGCTTTATGATCGTCAAAGCGAGTGGTCGGGAAGCAAGCAAGCTTTGGAAATATTTGTCGGATACGCTCAAAAACTCGAACTTGATGTTAAAACATTTACCGATGCGGTTAATCAGAAAAAGTTTCAGGATATTATTACCAAAGATCGTTCTGACGGTCAGGCTCTTGGTGTTAACGGTACTCCCAGTTTCTTTATTAACGGAGAACAAGTAAACGGCATACCTAGCTTTGAAGAATTCAAGAAAATCATAGACGACAAACTGGCACAATAGCAACTAGAGTCCTAAATTTTTAAGAAAGATACTTAATTCCTCTTTGCCAATGGCTCTGTGACTGCCGGGAGGCAGATCATCGAGTTTTATATTTAGTATTCTAGTTCTTTTAAGGTCCCTGACTTCGTTGTGAAGAGCGACACACATTCTTCTAATCTGATGTTTTTTGCCTTCGGTCAGGGTTATTTTGAAAGTAAAATCATTTAATATTTCGACTTTGCATTTTCTTGTCAGATACCCCTCGATATTTATGCCGGACTCCATTTTTTGTTTAAAGTTCGGTCTTAGTTTTTCTTTAACCGTGACAATATACTCTTTTTCATGGGCGTATTCCGGATTTAAAAGCCGGTCGGTCACACGGCCGTCATTGGTCAAAAGCATCAATCCGCTTGAATTTTTATCCAGCCGACCGAGAGGGAATATTTCTTTGTTTAAAAATGCGGGTGTATCCGTTGTTTCTCCTTTTGGTTTATTGTAAGCAAAATAGAGATAGTTTTTCGGTTTTTTGCTTTTTTGAACTTCTACAACATCATTCTCGCCTACTTTATCTCCGAGTTCTGCAAATCGTCCGTTAATTAAGACCTGCTTTTTTTGGACCAATTCATCTCCACCTCTGCGGGTAGAGTGTTTTTTCCAAGCCAGATATTGGTTTATCCGCATCGGGAATTTTGGGTTTTTCATAGGAGTCAAATTAATTATCCAAGTCAATCCTACCACAAATTGCTTAAAAAAATAATTTATGATATATTGGCATCAAATACTATGAAGATTTTACTGATAAATTTACTGATCCTGTCTTTTTTGGGGATTTCTATTCTTGGTTTTGTGGCGATGTATCATAGTAACTCCCATGGAGATAAGCTTTGTGTTACCAAAACAGTAAATGGTTTAGATTGTCCCGCCAATCCATTTGCTTTCGCGGATTTTCACTTAAACTTGTTTAAGGAATTTTCAAGTGCCAATTTTGGCAATTTTTTAAATATTTATTTGGCTTTAATTGCTTTATTTTTAATCGGTCTTGTTTTTATTTTTTTCAGGCCCAATTCTTTAAGCGCCGATAAAACAAAGTATTATCCGTTTGAACGATTTTTTGAATTTCAGCCGTCTTTATTTAATAGCAGAAATTTATATTGGTTTTCTCTTCACGAAAATAGCCCAACCTCTCATTAAAACGCCGGCGTAAACTTGTTTGTCGGACAGGTTTTACCTCGTGCGTCTTTCTTGCCCTATCACAGGGTTTTTTGCTACTCTAAATTAAATGAAACAATTAAACAAAAAAATACTTATCGGCATAGCAGTGGTTATTCTTGGCGGATTAATTTTATTCACAAGTGGCGGTAATCCTTCTGAAACAAATGGTACGATCAGCCAAGAGATAAAAGACAAAATTTACTTCAAAGAAGCGGTGGGCAAAAAGGCTCCGGATTTCGAGCTTGAAAGCATCAGCGGAAAGACAGTTAAATTAAGCGATTATCTCGGCAAAAATGTCGTTCTTTTCTTTAACGAAGGGTCAATGTGTTATCCGGCCTGCTGGGATCAGATAGCCCAACTTGGAAATGATTTAAGATTTGACACAGAAAGCATCGCAGCCTTCTCGATAGTTGTTGATACCAAGAATCAGTGGCTTGATATTGTAAGTAAATCACCTAACTTGGCAAAATCTAAAATTCTTTTTGACACCTCGCGTTCCGTATCCAAGGCTTACGATGTATTGTATCTTGATTCGCCAATGCATCCCGGCGCTTTGCCCGGCCATACTTACTTTATAATAGATAAAGAAGGTATAATTAGATTCACGCTGGATGACCCAAATATGGCTTTGGCAAATGACAGATTAATTAAAGAAATAGAA
>CAZZGH010000085.1:0-2509 GCA_964653875.1 uncultured Candidatus Saccharibacteria bacterium | reverse complement strand
TTGAGGTATCATTATCTATATTATATCACAAAAATCCCCGGCAAGAAACTTTTTGATTTTCACTAAATACTCGGGGGCGGGGAAAGAGTAGTTGGTGTTTCTATTGTCGGCGGTTCCTGTCTGCGCTTCCACCATTTCCATCCATACCAGCCGCCACCGACAAGTCCTAATCCTATTATAGCGTAAATTATAATTTTAATCATCCCTCCCCAACCTCCCGTTGATGGTGTGGTTGTTATAGTCGGAACCGGTGTCGCGGTTTTGCAGTCATTCGGACAGGTTTTACTATCTTCTCCAACATCGGCATTGCAAACTCCATCATCATTGCAGAAAGAACTTTCTGAAACAAATATCGTCAATAAGGCGTTGCCTTGATTGTTATAGAAAACAGCTTTTTGGCCGTCGGGAAAATAAGGAGCCTTCACAGAAATAGTCCCTTTCAAAAAATCGGGCTTGCCATGGCGAGGATCAAACTGAAAAGTAGCCGCAACTTCGCCCTTTAAATTTACAAGCTCACCTTTGTACGGAAATTGGGTGTTTAAAGTTTCGGGAATAAATTTTTCCGGAACTACATCATATTTGTATTGGACATCCCTGTCGGCAAACAATTGGCCGTTATCATAATAAAGGTGAAACAAATATGTAAAATCCTGCGGTTCAGCCGTATCGGCAAAAATAAAGCTAGAAAGTAGAAGGTAGAGAGTGGAGAGTAGAATAAATACGGAAATCTTTAATTTTGAACTGTTATTTTGCATTTTGATTTTTGATTTTTGCATTGACTTCAGAATCCAGGGTTATTATAGCAATAAAGAACCTTGGTGGCATAGTCGCGAGTTTCTTTGTAGTTGTTAGGCCTTGCCTCATTACAAATTGTATGTGCTATATCGTCGTAAAGGCATTCCCATTTTTTAACTGGTGAACCATCACAGCTCGTTTCTCCGGCACAAGAAACACTGTTGCCGCAAGCTCCGGAACCGCCATTGTAACCGGCAGCAATATTCCGAGGAGTATTTCCGCAAGATGTAGAACTTAATGCTCTTATGTATTCAGCGGCAATGCAGATACTTGCCGAAGCGTTGGCGGAAGTTTTAAGCCAAGTACTGGTAATATTTTCAGTTACTCCGCAACGAGATTTATATATGTTTGCGGTTGAAGGCACTAATTGCATTAGTCCGTAAGCATGCCCGCTGTCAGCCGAAATATTACAAGTAGACTCTTTTATCATAACCGCTTTAAGGAAACTGGCAGATGCCGCTCCTCCGGCATATTGGTTTATTGCTCCAACATATTGACTGCATGCCGAAGCCGAACAGGTCATCGAGCGAGCTTGGCATAAATTCTGCTCCCACGGCTGACCGCAAGTTAGAGTCCCCTTTGTCGCCACTTTAATACTCAATTGCTTTGTCGCCGATTGTCGGGGCGTGGAATTGTCAGTAACTCTAACGGTGAAAGTTGACGTGCCTGTTGTTGTGGGAGTGCCGAAGACTATGCCGCTTGATATGTTTAAGTTTAATCCTACAGGCAATGTCCCCGATGAAACAGTCCAATTATATGGAGTAGTCCCGCCGGTGGCGGATAAAGGTTGAGAGTAGGCGGTATTTTGAGTGGCACCAGCTAAAGAGGCAGTAGTTATTGAAATTGGCTGCACAGAAGTTCCTGTTGTTTTAAATGTATAATTAGATGACCTTGCTGTAAATCCTGTAATAGTAGAGACGGCTTGAAAGTTGTAAGTTGTGCCGGGAGTTAATCCTGTAATGTTGACGCTGTGATTGGTAACCGGACTGGTGTTTAAAGTGGTGGATAAGCCGTATGCGGTCGTCGGACCATATGCGACTTGCGAGGTTGCCGGTTTGTCGGTAGTCCAGGTAATTCTCGCGCTGTTAGCGGTAATGTTGCTTGAAGCGACATTAGAGATGATAACGCTGGCGGCTTGGGCGACAACCATTAAACTAAATTGTTTAGTTGCGCTTTGAACAGGAGAAGATGAATCTGTAACTTTAATAGTAAAAGTAGATACTCCGGTTGATACCGGCTTTCCTGTTATACCTGGTATGCCCGAATTAGATATAACAAGCCCGGCGGGCAATGCCCCGGAAAATACGGACCATGTGTAGGGAGCAGTACCGCCAAGTGCAACTAAACTATAATAATACTCTAAATCCTGAACGCCCTGATTTAGAGAAGATGTTGCAATAGAAAGAACGCTTCCAGCAGGAGGTTGTCCTGGACCAGGTGTGGGCTGTGGTCCGGGAGGTTGAGGAACTGGTGGTTGCTGTTCAGGTGGCAGTTGAGATACCGTCGTGACCCGACACTGAAATTTCCACCATTCGGGGGCGATGTTATCGGCGGCTATGCTTCTGATTATTGTATTCGTAATAAGCCAGGAAGCCAAAATAATAGCAACCCCTATGGCGGTATTCCAAAAAATAGTTCGGCCTTGGGTTATCCAACCCGGATTTGCCCCACCCATTAAAATTAAAAATCCTCCCCAGATAAAAAGTATCGCCGC
>CAZZGH010000084.1:0-2534 GCA_964653875.1 uncultured Candidatus Saccharibacteria bacterium | reverse complement strand
AAATCTATAGGAGTGGCTCCATCTGGAAGATCTTTGACCTCGCCCTTTGGTGTAAAGACAAAGATTCTATTCTTGAAAAAATCTATTTTCAGATTGGTTAACCCTTCGCCGGGAGCTGCTTCCTTCAGAAAATTTTTGAGCTGGTTAACCCACTGAACCTCTTTGATGTTCGCCATGATGCCCTTTTTCTTTCCCCCCTCGCTGTAAGCCCAATGGGCAGCGATACCGTTTTCGGCATATTCATGCATATTTGCAGTTCTTATTTGTATTTCAACAACCCTGCCCTTTTCGCAAAAAATTGTTGTGTGCAGGGATTGGTAGCCATTTGGTTTTGGTAGCGCAATATAATCTTTTATCAAGCCCGGAAGAGGTTTATAAAATTTATGGATTACACCCAACGCTTCATAACAGGACTTTATATCCGGCACAATGATTCTCATCGCTACTAAATCGAAGATCTTATCAATGTCCATTTCTTTTCGGATCATCTTGCCGTATAAACTATAGTAATGTTTGGCTCTGGAATTCATTTCTAGGATTGGAATGTTGGCATCAGTAAGATGTCTTTTTATAACCGGCTTGGTTCTGTCTATGTATTTTATTCTGTCGGCGTATTTTTCCTTTACTCTTTTTATGAGCTCTGAATATTCAAAGGGATAGACGTAGGGGAAGGCCAGATCTTCAAGCTGACCTTTCAGGCGGCCCATTCCCAAACGAGCGGCAATCGGGGCATAGATTTCTAATGTTTCAAGAGCAACTTTTTTTTGACCCGCCTCGTCTCGGTATTTCAAAGTCTCCATGTTGTGATAGCGGTCTGCTAACTTAATTAAAATTACTCTGATATCTTCGGCCATGGCAAAAACCATTTTTTTCAAAGAATTCAAATGATCAGCACCACTTTTTTTCTCATTTGGATTTCCAATATATTCTATTTTACTTAATTTCGTCACACCTTCCACAAGAAAAGCTATATCTTTTCCAAATTCCTTTTCTATTTCTTTGTGAGTGGCAGAGGTGTCTTCTATCGTGTCATGTAAAATTCCTGCGACAGCTGTGGCGGTGTCTAATCCGAGTTCAGACAAAAAATAAGCCACATGAAGGGGATGGTTTAAATACTCTTCTCCCGATAAGCGCTTCTGTCCCTCATGAGCTTTCTTGGCAAATTCAAAGGCTCTCTCTATGAGTTTCTTATCCGACTCCTTGTATGCCGGATTTTCCAGTATTTTTTCTAAAATTGACGTCATGATATAGTCAAGGTAATCTTTTTTGCCCCAAATTTCAATCTTCTCTCAACCCTATCCCACAGAATCAGCTCAGTCCATATGCCTTCATCGAACCAGAATAGATTTGCTCCAGCGGCAAATCTTTCTTGTCTCTCGGCATTTCGCAGAACCAAGCCGAAATGCCTCCGAGTCCTTCTCTGAAGGCATGTGGCCTTCGCTTTATAAATTGGGATGAAGGTGTCGCTTGACTGTTGTTTTGTGTGGCGGACATTAGAAATTTTCATTAAAAATTGATAAGATTAGATTTATGATAGAAATAGTATTTCCAAAAATAGAAGATGCCGAAGCTATCCAAACCGTTTTCTACAAATCGTGGTTAGATACTTATCCAAATGAGGAAGTCGGGATAACTGTAGATGATGTTGAACACTGGTATAAAGATGCTTGGGAAGAAAAGTTGAATAAATTACAAAGTCGGATAAATAATCCTTCTGAAAATCAAAGCTTTTTTATTGCAAAAGAAGGAAATGAGGTTGTAGGTGTTTGTCGTATAGTAAAACATCTGGACAAGAATCAGCTACAAGCTATCTATGTTCTTCCTGAATATCAAAGAAAGGGCGTAGGCAAGATGTTATGGGACAGGGCGTTAGAAATGTTTGACCCCACAAAAGATATTATTGTGCAGGTGGCCACATATAACACAAAGGCTATCGGGTTTTATAAGAAACTTGATTTTACGGATACCGGGAAAAGATTTTCAGATGAACATTTCAGAATGAAAAGTGGAGCCATCATTCCAGAAATGGAACTGGAAATTAAAGCCGAGCATCGATAAAACTTCTTATAGGCTCCCATCCAATCCCCATCTGAATCACTAAGTCGTAGCGATACGGCAACACAAAGAGCATCCGAATTAGCAAAGAACAAATTAGCGAAGCGCTCTTGTTCTTTGCGTTAATGAGGATGCCTTTTGTTCGTATCGCGGAGATGTGATGAAGATGGGGATTGGATGGGAGAGAGTCAGAAAAGTGATGGGGCGGAGCGCTATTCTTTCTTTTTTCGGCCTCGTCTCCCGACCTTTTTCTCTTCTTTAAATATTTCCAGAGCGCGTTTCAGTTCAATCGTGTAGACATCATCGCCTGAACCTTTTTTGAGCGAGCGGAAGTCGCCGTCGTGCATGACATACGGACCGAAGCGGCCGATGTTGGCGACAATTTCTTTTCCAGTTTCGGGATGCGATCCGAGCACGCGGGGCAGACTTAAATATTTAAGGGCATCTCCGAGGGTAACGGTTGAGGGATCTTTTTCTTT
>CAZZGH010000083.1:0-2654 GCA_964653875.1 uncultured Candidatus Saccharibacteria bacterium | reverse complement strand
AATCCTGTCAGGATGATGACGATAATGATCACGGCGATTGTGGCGATATTTATAATTGCCGGCGGATTCAGTTTTGGACAGGCCGATTATGTAGTTCAACAAATCAAAAAAACATTCAAAGATGCGGATACTATTCAAGGGCATTTTCCCGGGACTCACGCCAATGAGGTTCTTGTTCTTGATAAGGCCGGAAATGTTTCAATATTCGGACACATTGAAACGCGGGGACAGCTTCGTTCGTTTGCACCCGATGGCGTTGCGCCGATTACGGTTGACTCGATGACGTTGGTGGAAAATTTGAATGCCAATTATTTGGACGGTTTAGCATCCAAGGACTTCACGCTCGCTTTCGTGACGAAGAACGGTAACTTGACTTACGAAGATGTTTTTCTTGAAGGTAATGTTGAAGTTGGTAAAACATTAATAGTAAAAGGCGCAACGAAACTCATGGATTCTCTGCAGGTCTATGGCAGTCTCGGCGTTTTTGGCGATGCCGTATTTGGTAAAGATATTACCGTTACTAACGGTAATCTGGTTTTGAAAAAGGGGACGATTACCATCAATAATACTTCGCTGATTAAAAATTTAAATGCGGAATATTTGGATGGAATTAAAAAACAAAATATCAATCTTGATTTTGTTACATCTAACGGCGCCTCTACTGCTAATGGTATTACCGTCGGAGCTCTTGAAGTAAATGGCCAGAGCGAATTTCGTGCCCCGGGATTTTTTTATAAAGGCGTCTGGGGTTCCGATGGCGCGTTTCAGACGTTAGGGGTGGCGGGAGATGCAACCATTGGCGATCAAAACAGACCGGAGGATTCTCATTTTACGGTCTATTCAAAGAAATTCCAAGTAGATGAAGATGGCGACATTGTTGTTAGCGGAACTTTATCTTCTGGCAATACAACCGTTTCTGACTTGACGGTAAGTGGGAGGGTAAAATCCGATTTAATTCCTTCAGGTTCTTACGACCTCGGTTCTTCTACGAATCCATGGGTAGATCTTTTTGTAACGAATGCTAATTTAACGACGGCAACTATTTCAAATCTTGTTGTTTCAGGAAGTGCGGGATTTGCCGGTACGACAAGCTCGTCTTTTAGAATCAACACCGACAATACCAGTTCCGATTCAGAAGACGCTTATCTTTCTTTTGAAAGAGGCGCGACAACCCCTAACTCGACTTTAAAATGGAATTCAACGCAGAACCGTTTTGAATTTAATGAACCGGTTTTTATTTCTAGTTCAAGTTTAACAACCTTTTCCGTCTCCGGCGGTCCGGCATCAATTTCTAATACACTCTATATCCAAAATTCCGGCAGTGTCGGCATCGGCACGACTTCTATCGCATCAACGGCGCTTTTGGATTTAACATCTACTACTAAGGGCTTTTTGGCGCCGCGAATGACTACTGAACAGCGCGATGCCATCTCCTCGCCCGCTTCCGGACTTTTCATATACAACTCCACCACTAATCAATACAATGTTTACAATGGCACTTCGTGGCAGCCGGTCGGTTCTTTAAAAACAGAGGAGGGCGGAGCAGTAGTTCAAAACTCGGCTCAAATTTTAAATTTTAATGATGGTAAATTTTCGCTTACCGCTTCCGGTTCAACTACGACGGAGACTTTGGTTAACCTTGATTGGGGCAATGGCGGTCCAGCTTCTCTTTCGCAAAGTGAAACCGTTACGGGAGCCTGGGTATTCGGTAATCTTTTATCTTTCAGTGGCACTAATCATGCCGGCTTGCAACTGAACAACTTGACTACTGCTCAACGTGATTTGCTTACGCCAGCTTCTGGCATGACTCTCTTTAATACTTCGGTAACTAAGATGCAGGTCTACAACGGCACTGATTGGAAAAATGTCGGCAACCCCGAAATCGGAGCCGAAGTAACCAGCGGCACTGCCGGCTCAGTCTTATTTGTTGACGGTTCCGGCAATCTTGGCCAAGACAATAACAATTTTTACTGGGATGTGGCTAACGCAAGATTAGGTCTCGGTACTTCCGCACCATCTACTAAATTTGAAGTCCAAGGCACCGCCTCGGCCTCTTACCTTCTGACCGGCAACACTCTCCAAGTCGGAGGATTTGCGAGCGTAGCTTATTCCCGATTCGGAACCTCTACTACCGGCCACTCTAATTACATCTCTGCATCTAATGACCTCCTCATCTCGGGCGACCTTGAAACAAGAGGGACTGTATCATTCGGAGGCAATGCTTCTATCTCCGGCACCTTTACCTCGGTTAATACCGGAAGCAACTCCTTTGCCGGCTCCCTCCTTGTCTCCAAAGGTCTTAATGCCCAAGCCATTGTTGGTACTGCTTTAACTATCAACGGCAATGCCACCATTACCGGTACTACCTCCCAAACTGGCCTCCTTTCCTTCACTAATGCTTCCGGTTCCGGTTCATTTGAATTGACTTCTGCCAATTCACGATTAGGCATCAACGCCGGAAATATCACCGATACCATGTTTGAAGTAGGCGGGACAGCATCAATTTCCGGTACCACCACTTTAGCCGGCCAAACATATACCTGGCCCTCATCTCAAACAACCAACGGCTTTCTGAAGACCAACGGTTCGGGCGCTCTAACATGGTCAACAGCTTTCTCCGGCACCATTGCTTCTCTATCCCAAAACTTCGATCC
>CAZZGH010000082.1:0-2734 GCA_964653875.1 uncultured Candidatus Saccharibacteria bacterium | reverse complement strand
ATTGTCGCTTTTATTCTTCTCCTCGTTGCTCTTTCAGTTGGAGCTCTTTATATGGAACTGGCATTTAAATTCGGCGGGGGCAAATAAGCCCTTTTTAGTTTAAGCGCAATATTATTAATTTTCTTCTTCAATCTCACTAACTTCTTTCAGTCTGCGATTAAATCTTTCTTCATCAGCAAATTCAGTGTCAAGAAATGTTTTGATTATTTCTTTAGCTTCCTCTTCAGAAGTAAAATCAGAGGCTAGAGCTAATACATTGATGTCGTCATCGTTGCGAGCAGAATATATCTGTTCCTTATTGATTGCCAAACCGGAACGGATACCATCAAATTTATTAGCAACTTCATCAACACCCACACCTGACCCACAAATAAGTATCCCCCTGTCCTCTGGTTCAACTATACTTTCGGCTACTTTTTTGGCATAGATTGGATAGTCATCAGTTGGATCTAACTTAAAAGCCCCCATATCTTCGTAGTCATATCCCCATTCAGTAAACCATTGCTTAACTTTTTCTTTTAATTGGAAACCTCTGTGATCAGCGGCTAAAAAGATCATTTTAATTTATTGAGATAGTTAACAGCCGAAAGTGTTGCTATACAGCCTTGTCCAGCGGCAATAACTATTTGGTTAAAAGATACATCTGTCACATCTCCAGCCGCATAGAGTCCGGGAATATTAGTTTCGCAGTTCTTGTTAACGATAATCTCTCCAGAATCATTCTTTTTAACTTCATCTGGAACAATAAATGAATTCGGGATCATGCCTATGTGGACAAAAATACCGTCAACTTTAATTTCATGCTCTCCATCTTTTTCGTATTTCAGACCGGTTACAAACTGTTCGCCTGCAATTTGAGTCGTATCAGCATTATATATGATTTCTACATTCTTTTTGGCCGTCAACTTATTTATTAGGATTTCGTCTCCCTTGAATTTGGCGTTTTTGTTTATTACGTAAACCTTCAAGGAAATATCAGCCAACATCAAACCCGCCTCCAATGCCGAATTTCCGCCTCCGATAACAGCGGTCATCTTACCGTTGAATAATGGCCCATCACAAACAGTGCAATAACTAACCCCCTTGTTTCTGAAGTCCTTCTCGCCCGGAACACTCAACTCTCTCGGATGCACTCCTGTTGCGACTATAACGGTCTTTGCCATAAAATCGCAATCCAAGGTCGGACCTTGAGGACTTTCTTTAAGGTCCGACCTTGAATTTGTTTTGGTCCTGATACAAAACGAGCCATCTGTTTGTTTAGTTATTTTATCAACCTCCACACCTTCTTCCGGAATTACGTCATAAAATTTAAGATGTTCTTTGAATTGATTGGCAAGAGTGATGCCATCAGTCTGCAAAATCCCCGGCCAATTGCCTATCTCCCCGGATGTCGCTACTTCGCCCCCGAAATCTTTTGTGATAATTTTAAAATTAAGCCCGCGCCGTACTGCGTAAATACCGGCAGTAGTTGCCGCCGCCGAACCTCCAATAATAATCAAGTCAAGCATGGGAATCGTAAAACTTAAAGCGTAAAACGTGAAGCATAACTTAAAAAAGATTCAAGTTTCAGGTTTTAAGATTCGTGATTTTTATTATATCATATCAGATATGGCTAACAAATTACTAGTATTAACACTATTGGCGGTCAGCTTGATAATTCATTTTGCTTTCTTCGGAAATCCCGATCAGACCGTTTTTGACGAAGTCCATTTCGGTAAATTCATATCCGGCTACTATACCCACGAATACTATTTCGATATTCATCCCCCGCTGGGAAAACTGATGATTGCCGGTTTTGCCAAAATCTTCAGCTTTAAACCCGAATTCAGTTTTGCCCAGATAGGTGATAAATTTCCCGATAATAAATACCTGGCCTTGCGGTTTCTTCCTTCTTTGGCAGGAGCACTCCTGCCTGTTGTTATTTTCCTGCTCGCTCTACAGCTTAAATTCACGTCCCAAGCAGCATTTATTGCAGGATTCTTGGTGGCGATAGAGAATGCCTTAATCACTCAAACCCATTATATTTTAATGGATGGCTTCTTGCTTCTTTTTGGATTCTTGACTATCTTGTTTTATTTCAAATCCCGCTATTCACCATCGGTTGTTCGCTACTCACTGTTAATGGCCATATTCGGCGGACTAGCAACGTCAATTAAGTGGACCGGGCTCACATTTTTAGCTCTGCCACTGATTATTGAAACATGGAGTTGTCTTAAAAGTCGTTCGTACGAAAGGTTTATAAGACAATTGTTTTTGTTTACTATTATACCTCTCGTGATTTACTTCTCTATTTTCGCTTTGCACTTTTCTCTTTTGACAAAACCCGGTTCCGGAGATGCTTTTATGAGCCAGAACTTCCACAATGAAAATATTATTAAAAAGTTCGTTGAATTAAATATTGAAATGTACCGATCTAATCAGCGCCTGACAGCAACTCATCCTTACAACAGTCAGTGGTATGAATGGCCCCTAATGACAAGGCCGATTTTTTACTGGGTATCAGGCGATTCAAGAATTTATTTGCTCGGCAATCCTGTTATCTGGTGGACATCAAGCACAGCGGTATTATTGGCGATAATATCGCTGTTAAGTTTAAAATTAAAAGTGAAAAATGGAAAATTGGATAAATTACCATACTTTCTACTGGGTGGATATTTTCTCAACCTTCTGCCGTTCATTGGAATCAAAAGGGTCATGTTTTTATATCATTATCTTACCGGACTTATATTCGCAA
>CAZZGH010000081.1:0-2747 GCA_964653875.1 uncultured Candidatus Saccharibacteria bacterium | reverse complement strand
CCGCAATGAGTATAGTATAAAGACACCATGGGTGTCAAGTGTCTTTATTTTTGCTTAAATCCATGCTAAAATGACGGGACAATGGCGTTTTTATCTAAGATATTCGGGGATGCAAATGCCCGCTATATTAAATCACTACAGCCCATAGTTGACCGCATAAACTCGCTCGAAAAGGGCTTCGAGAAACTTTCGGATACGCAACTGAAAGAAAAAACCGCGGAGTTTCGAGAGCGATTAAAAGAAAGTCCTTCGACAAGCTCAGGACAGGAAGTAGCGCTTGAAGCGCTGCTTCCTGAAGCATTTGCCGCGGTCAGAGAAGCTTCAAAACGCACATTGGGTCAGCGCCATTTTGATGTTCAGTTGATGGGCGGAATAACACTCCATCGGGGTAATATCTCCGAAATGAAGACCGGAGAAGGTAAAACTTTAGTTGCTACTTTAGCCGCGTATTTAAACGCCATAACCGGAGCCGGAGTTCATGTGGTCACTGTAAACGATTATCTGTCGAGACGTGACGCTGTCTGGATGGGGCAGATTTATAATGCGCTTGGTCTAACCACTGGCTGTATCAATCATGAAGCAAGCTATCTATATGATTCTTCTCATACTGATAAAAGTGAAGACAAAGAGCGTGACACTGAAGGAAGTTTTAGGATTGTTCACGAATTTTTAAGGCCAGTTTCTCGGCGGGAGGCATATTTGGCCGACATTACTTATGGCACGAATAACGAATACGGCTTTGATTATCTTCGCGACAACATGGCTTATGAAGAAGCGCAGATGGCCCAAGCGAAGGGACATCACTTCGCGATTGTAGATGAGGTGGATTCTATTTTAATTGATGAGGCCAGAACGCCTTTGATTATTTCCGCGCCGGACGAGGATTCCGGAAAATTATACGAAACATTTTCTAAAATTGTTCCCCGGCTTGTTGAAAATGAGGATTATAATGTAGACGAAAAATTAAAAGCCGTTTCAATAACCGAAAAGGGAATTGAAAAAGTTGAAAAGGTGCTAGGGCTTACCAATATTTACGATGAAGGCGGCACCAGGCATGTTCATCACATGGAGCAGGCTTTAAAAGCGCAGATATTGTTTAAGCGCGATAAAGATTATGTTGTTAAAAACAGCGAGGTGATAATCGTTGATGAGTTTACGGGGCGTATGATGCCTGGTCGGAGATGGTCGGAAGGGTTGCACCAAGCCGTTGAGGCCAAAGAGGGAGTAAAGATAGAAAAAGAATCCAAAACACTGGCAACAATTACTTTCCAAAACTATTTTCGTTTATACAAAAAACTTGCCGGCATGACCGGAACTGCCCAATCATCTGCCGAAGAGTTCCACAAAGTCTATAAATTGGATTCCATTGTTATTCCGACCAACAAGCCGATGGTAAGAAAAGATATGCCGGATAGGATTTACAAAACCGAAGCCGGAAAATTAAGAGCAATCGTTAAAGAGATTAAAGAATTGCACCAGAATGGTCAGCCAGTTCTTGTCGGCACGGTTTCAATTGAAAAAAATGAAATGCTCTCTTTAATGCTTGAGAGAGAAGGAATTCCACATAATGTTTTAAATGCCAAACAACACGAGAAAGAAGCTGAAATGCATGCTCAAGCCGGAAGGCCGGGGGCGGTAACTGTGGCTACGAATATGGCTGGCAGAGGAGTTGATATAATTTTAGGCGGGAATCCTCCTTCAGCCGCCGAAGCCGAGCAGTCGCGAGGCGTAGGCGGCCTTTATGTCATAGGAACCGAACGCCATGAAGCAAGGCGGATAGACGACCAGTTGCGCGGTCGCGCCGGAAGGCAGGGTGACCCTGGCTCTTCAAGGTTTTTTGTTTCTGTGGAGGATGAGCTTGTCCGAGTGTTCGGAGGCGATAAGTTAAAGAATCTTATGGACCGACTCGGAGTAGGCGAAGATGATGTTATTGAAAATAGATTTGTTTCAAGCGCCATTGCCCAGGCCCAGTCCAGGATTGAGGGCCATAATTTTGACATCAGAAAATATGTCTTGGAATATGACGATGTGATGAATAAACATCGGGAGGCAGTGTATCGGCTAAGGAGAGAGGTTTTGACATCAGAAAGCGCCAAAGAAATTATTTTAGATTATTTGCGGACCCAAATTATAAACTTGGTAGATTTTCATACGCAAGGTCAGGATTATAAGTGGAATGTGAAAGAGATAGGGGAATCGCTGAAAGCCATGCTTTCGGTTGACGGGGATTTTTATTCCCAATTAACAGAAGCTTCCAAGGCGGGGAATAAAGATAAATTAACAGAGTTTATCATCCAAAAATTAGAGGAATTATATGAAGCAAGAGAAAAAGAAATGGGTATTGAAAATATGAGACGGTTGGAGAAATTGGTTTTACTCCGCACGATTGACGAATTGTGGATGGACCACATTGAATCAATGGAATATTTACGCGATTCGGTGCGTCTGCGGGCTTACGGCCAGAGGGACCCGTTGGTTGAATACAAGATAGAAGGGCAAAACATGTACAATCAATTAATGGAATCCATCAAAGGACAAGTTGCTAATCTTATATTCAAGGTTGGTTTTATTGAACAGCCCAAGCCTGTTAAATTAGAAGAGAAAAGATTGGATATTATTGACGATCCTCATAAGCACCAGGAGATAACAAACGAACCAGTACATCGAAATACGGAGTCATCGGAGCCAAAACTTGGCCGAAATGATCCCTGCTGGTGCGGGTCAAAAAAGAAATATAAAAGGTGTCA
>CAZZGH010000080.1:0-2840 GCA_964653875.1 uncultured Candidatus Saccharibacteria bacterium | reverse complement strand
GCTTCGCGCGGCCGAATCGGTCGGGCAAAAATCGGAAAGTTTGATATTGGTGCCCAGGGAGGGACTCGAACCCTCAAGGCCTTGCGGCCACACGATTTTGAGTCGTGCGTGTAAACCAATTCCACCACCTGGGCAATATAATACTTTAACATTTTTGGGCCACCTTTTCAACATTTTGGGCTGTTTGTGTTAGAGAAATTGTGGTAAAATTTTAGTATGTTTAGAGAACTCAAGAAGCTTTGTTTGTGTGGTTGTGGAGAAGTCTTGACTATTCATTGGTACAAAAATGGACCTCAAGTTTTTAAATTTATTAAAGAGCACGCGAGCAGGGGAATCAGTGGTTTTAATCCCTCTATTCATAACCCAAGGATTTGTGCTTGTGGCTGTGGATTGGTAACCAATAAAGTCGGTAGTCGATATAACCGTTTTATAAAAGGACACGAGAATAGGGGAAGAATAGCATGGAACAAGGGAAAACTTTTTTCTATTGAAAGCAAAAACAAAATGAGTTTGGCACGACTGGGAAAGGAACCCGCAAATAAGGCAAAGATTGACCACAAAAGACTACACCAACTCTATGTAGAAGAACAAAAAAATACTCAACAGGTAGCAGAAGAATTGGGTATTTCGTATGATGCAATTAAAAATCGGCTTCGATTTTTAGGATGGAGTCGTTCAACCAAGGAATCATGTTCTGGCAATGCATTCAGGGAACAGATGCGTCAAATTAGGATAAGAACTTTGATTTCTAAACCCATGATAGAATCGCCGAATAAATTAGAAAAGGTTATTTACAACACTTTAGATAAATTTGGCATATATTACAAAAAACAGGTACCACTCTTCAATAAATTTGTAGTTGATGTATTATTTCCTCAAAACGATCTTGTCTTGGAAATATTTGGTCGTTATTGGCATGAAATGCCCATAAACAAAAAGAAGGACTTTTCAAAAAAGAGATATTTGATTAAATGCGGTTACAAAGTCGAAGAGATTTGGGATTATGAAATAAAAAAGAAAGGAGCAGGGCCGATTTTACAAGAAGTTTTTAAGAAGTATAATATTATTTAATATGGCAAGGATAATATCAATTTGTAACGCCAAGGGTGGAGTTGGAAAAACTACTACCGCTATTAATTTAGGTGCCTATTTAGCTGCTGCAGGGAAGTATATTTTATTGGTGGATATGGATGCGCAAAGTAATGCAACTACCGGACTCGGCGTACATGTTGCTGAAAACGGCTCCAATATTTATCATTCTTTGATTAGTGATCTAAATCCGAGTTTGACAATTAAAAAAACGTCTTTGTTTGGATTTGATATTTTACCTTCGGCTCAAAGTTTGGCCGGAGCGACAGTAGAGCTTGTTACAATGGAACAAAGAGAGTTGCGTTTGAAGAAAGTCCTTGATTCTTTAAGAACAAATTATGACTATATTATTATTGATTGCCCACCTTCATTAGGACTCTTAACTGTAAATGCCTTAGCTGCATCGGAGCAGGTTATTATTCCTGTTCAATGCGAGTACTA
Organism: uncultured Candidatus Saccharibacteria bacterium; assembly: GCA_964653875.1. Classification (GTDB taxonomy): domain Bacteria; phylum Patescibacteriota; class Minisyncoccia; order 2-02-FULL-40-12; family GWA2-44-9; genus 2-01-FULL-41-26. The sequence goes on along the minus strand of CAZZGH010000080.1, from coordinate 1,310 downwards.
TGCCCTTGAAGGTTTGGGCCAGCTTTTGAAAACGGTTGAACTGGTAAGGGGCGGGCTTAATACTGATTTGCAAGTGTTGGGAGTGTTGCTTACAATGTATGATAGAAGGAATCAGTTATCCAATCAGGTTTTGAATGAAGTTTCCAAAAATTTCCCCGGTCGAGTTTTTAATGCCGTAATTCCGAGAACCATATCATTGGCCGAATCGCCAAGTTTTGGAAAAACTATTTTGCAATTTGACCCTGATTCAAAAGCCGCCAGAGCATACAGACAGTTGGCGGAAGAAGTAATTAGATTATCTTAACTATGAAAAAGCTTTTTGGGCTGGGAAAAGGACTCGGGTCGCTAATACCTTCCAATATTGAGTCTGCCAATACCAACAAAAAAGAGAATATTTTTTATGTTGAAACGAACAAGATAAAAGCCAATCCGGATCAGCCTCGGCGTGATTTTGATGAGGAAGGGATAAGAGAGTTATCAAAATCTGTCAGGAAATATGGTGTCCTTCAACCTTTGCTTGTCACAAAAATTGAAATAGAAACCCCCAAGGGGTTGGATGTTTCTTACCAGCTTATTGCCGGTGAGAGACGATTGAGGGCATCTCAAGTTGCCGGATTACCGCAGGTGCCGGTTATCATAAGAGATGAGTTTGAACACAAGCAGGATAGGCTTGAAGTTGCTTTGATAGAAAATGTCCAAAGAAAAGATTTGAATCCGGTTGAAGAAGCCGAGGCCTATGACAGATTAGCCAAAGAATTCGGGCTGACCCAAAAAGAAATTGCCGATAAAGTTTCTAAATCAAGAGAAGTGGTTGCCAATGCTGTCCGACTGCTCAATTTGCCCAAAGATATCAGAGAGGCATTAAGAGCCGAAAAATTATCCCGTGCTCATGCTAAGGCATTGCTTGCGTTTAATGACGAGAAAAAACAAAGAGAAGTTTACAACCAAATTTTGGGAGGCGGAGTATCATCAAAAGAAGTTGAAAGCATGGCATCATCAGCGAAGCCGAGCAAGAAATCTGTTAAAAAAGACAATAAATTCATTGAACTTGAAAAGAATCTTGAAGAAACTTTAAGTGCCCCGGTTCTTATCCAAAGTGCTGAAAAGGGCGGGAAAATCATCATTAGATTCGCTACCCTTGAGGATCTCAACAAAATCGCAAAGTCAATTATTGATTAATTGTTCACCCCACCCATTTCCGACCTGTTGGATTACGGCCTCCGGCCTTCTTCGGACAAATGCTTAAATTAATCTTAATTTGCTTAACAAATTTTAGCATCCGTTCCTCCTGATGCAGGATTTTCCGGCTA
>CAZZGH010000079.1:0-2894 GCA_964653875.1 uncultured Candidatus Saccharibacteria bacterium | reverse complement strand
ATAATTTCTCCGTCGGATCCGACAATATCTTCCAAAACGGTTCGGCCTTTAACCCTCTGGCCCAAAGTTGCTCCACTTACTTTGCCGTCCTCGGCATGCATGGTAAATCCTTCTTTGTCTTTACAATCATCTTCGGTAACAACAATATCCTGCGCCACATCAACTAGACGTCTTGTCAGATATCCGGCGGTAGCGGTCTTGAGTGCAGTATCTACCAATCCTTTTCTTGCTCCGTGAGTAGAAATGAAATATTCGAGTGAAGTTAGACCTTCTTTAAGGGAATTTCTTACCGGCAACTCAATCAATTCTCCGGCCGGATTGGCGAAAATACCTCTCATACCCATCATTTGATCCAAGGTTCCCCAAGTACCTCTTGATTTAGAATCAACAAGCATAAAGGCGGAATCGTTAGGTTTGAGCTGTTTTTTGACCAAAACAGAAAGTTTTGATTTGGTGTTATTCCAAATTTCGATAGCTTTTGAACGCCTCTCATGTTCGGTGAGTAAACCGTCTTCGTATAATGCTTTATTTTCTTCTATTGCTTTGTCGGCCTCGGCAATAATTCCTGGCTTCTCAATCGGAATCCTCAAATCGTTCATACCCCACGAAATACCGGAAATAGTGGCATAGTAGAATCCGAGATCTTTTACTTTATCCAGGAAAACAACGGTAGCTTCTTTTCCGAATTCATCCCAGATATCGGAACCTATAAACTTCAGGTCCGGCTTGGTTAAAGTCCTGTTCACATATACATGGCCCTTCGGCAAGGCCTTATTGAATATCATACGACCCGCAGTTGTTTCTATCATTTTCGGTTCCTTTCTATCGGTCTGATGGTCAGGGTTAGGAACTTTTATTTTAGCTCGTAAATCGGTAAGTTCATTTTCAAAAGATAAGAGCGCTTCATAACGGGAAGAAAATGTTTTGCCTTCGCCTTTTGCGCCGCTCAAAATGCTGGTCAAATAATAAATACCGAAAGATACATCGTGGCTAGGTGAAGCGACAGGTTCTCCGGTGGCAGGTTTTAAAATTCCATGACTGGCAAGCATGAGTTCTCTGGCTTCTCTCTGAGCTTCAATGGTCAACGGCAAATGAACAGCCATCTGGTCGCCGTCAAAGTCGGCGTTGAAAGCATGAGTAGGCAGAGCTGGTATTTTGACAGCTTTACCTTCTATCAAAGTAGGTTCGAATGCTTGGACAGATAATCTATGCAAAGTCGGAGCACGATTAAGCAAAACTAGTTTGCCTTTCATCGCTTCTTCCAGTGCTGCCCAGACATCTGCGGTTTCCTGTTCTATCAAACGGCCGGCTGATTTAATGTTGTGGGCAAGTTCTTTTCTTATTAAAATTCCGATAACGAACGGCTTGAACAATTCCAAAGCCATCTGCTTTGGTAATCCGCATTCAGCCAAGTTCAATTCCGGACCGATAACAATAACGCTTCTTCCTGAATAATCTACCCTTTTACCGAGCAAGTTCTGTCGGAAACGGCCTTGTTTTCCTTTGAGCATGTCAGCCAAAGATTTCAAAGCTCTCTTTTGGCCGGTTGAAGCGGCTGTCGTTATCTGCCCCCTTCTCATTGAGTTATCGATAAGGGCATCAACGGCTTCCTGAAGCATTCTTTTTTCGTTCTTAGTGATGACTTCAGGAGCTTTAAGCTCAAGCAAGTGCTTTAAGCGGTTATTTCTGTTAATTACTCTTCTGTACAAATCGTTCAGATCCGAAGTAGCATAACGGCCTCCGTCCAAAGGAACCATCGGCCTTAATGCCGGCGGAATAACCGGAAGAATAGTAATGATAGCCCATTCCGGACGAATTCCGGCTTTAATCATTCCTTTCAGAAATTTCAAACGCCTTGCTATCTTTCTTACTTCCAAGGGGTTAGATTCATTTTTCATCTCTACTTCTAGCTCGGTAAGCATTTCTTCCAAGTCCAGTTCTTCCAAAAGTTTTCTAACCGCTTCTGCTCCAATCGAAGCTTCAAATACTTCGCCGTATTTGGTGGAAAGATCCCTGAAATCAAGCTCAGAAATAATCTGATACTTGAGCAAGGTTTTTAAATTATTCTTCTCGCGGTCTTTCAGTTCTTTAAGATTTTCTTCTTCGGTGACATTCTTTGCGTTTTTTAGTTTCGACTTGAATTCGGATTCTATTCTCTTCATCGCCTCGGCTTTCAAATCTTCGTTTACGCTTGTAACGATATAGCTCGCAAAATAAATCACTCTTTCCAATTCAGGCAAAGAAACGCCCAGAATAGTAGCAACCTTAGAGGGCACACCGCGCAAAAACCAAATATGAGCCACCGGGGCAGCAAGTTTGATATGGCCCATTCTTTCTCTCCTGACGATTGATCTTGTAACCTCAACTCCACATCTATCACAGATGATTCCCTTATACCGAATTCTCTTATATTTACCGCAATAACATTCCCAGTCTTTGGTAGGTCCAAAAATTGACTCGGAAAACAAACCCTCTCTCTCGGGTTTCTGGGTTCGGTAGTTGATAGTCTCCGGTTTTGTCACCTCTCCATATGACCACGACATTATATCGTCCGGAGAAGCGATCTTAAGTTTTATGCTTGCTAAGTCCATACAATTAGTCGTCAGTCCCTAGTCCCCAGTCATCAGCAATTATAGCTGAGAACTGACGACTGTGGACTTAGGACTTTATCTCTCTATCAACTCAACGTTGAGCCCTAGTCCCTTAATTTCAGAAAGTAATACTTTGAACGATTCCGGCAGATGGGGCGCTCTTATTTCTTCACCGTTAACTATCGATTCGTATGTTTTCGCGCGACCCAAAACATCGTCGGATTTTATCGTCAACATCTCTTGCAACGTGTGGGCGGCGCCGTAACCTTCCAAAGCCCACACTTCCATTTCTCCAAATCTCTG
>CAZZGH010000078.1:0-2922 GCA_964653875.1 uncultured Candidatus Saccharibacteria bacterium | reverse complement strand
GAGCGAAATAAATTGGATAATATTGGATGCGAAATAACCTATTAGACTCACACCGGGCATTAATGCTTCAACTTTGGGAGAGATAAAGAAGGCCACAGGATAAAATATCACCGCCACAATTCCAGCCGCTAAAGCTCCGTACATTCCACCTTCAACAAGATATGGCGCTTTGATATGCCAATTGGAACCTCCGACCAAACGCATTATCTCAATCTCCTGCTTTTGACTGTAAATGGTAAGCCGAACCGTATTAAAAGTTACCAGAATGGCAATAGCTGCCAAAACCATGGTTACCAGAAATCCCCAATTTTGGAGTCCGCCTGAAATGGCCAAGACTCTTGCGATAACCTGCTCGTTTTCATAAAAATTAATCTTATCCACCAAACTTCTAAATTTATTTCCCTCAAGAAAAGTGACAATGGAAGCATATTGGGAAGAATCTTCAGCTTTCACATTTAAAGACGCCTGCAAAGGATTCTCATCTAGCTCTGCCAGTGAATCTTGAACCAGAGTATCTCCGGCATGTCTTTGTTTGAATTCATCCAACGCTTTGTCTTTTGAAACATACTCAACATTTTTCACGGTACCCAACAATTCAAGGTCGCTTTTAACCTTGTTGATTTCTTCTTCTGATGCATCATTCTTGAAATAGACGCTCACATCAACTTTTTCTTCCAGACCAGATACAATTTGCGATGCAAGAAAATTCAGAGACATCAATCCCGAAAACAAAATCAAGACTAAAACCATAACTCCCGTAGTGCCCATACTTAAATAGGTATTCCTCTTGAAATTGGTCCAGCCTACATTAAAAACTCTTTTCGCTGTTGCTTTAAAATCCTCCATTTTATATTACATATTTACCGTTTTCGACTTGATCTCTAACTATTTTGCCTTTTTCTATGCTTACAACACGCTTCCCGATAGCATTCACCACTTCCCTGTTGTGAGTGGCTAAAATAACCGTTGTGCCCAGTTCGTTTATTTTCATTAATAATTTTACCACGTCATAGCTATTTACCAAATCCAAATTCCCTGTCGGCTCATCAGCCAAGATAATTCTAGGTCGGTGTATCAATGCTCTGGCAATCGCCAAACGCTGTTTTTCGCCGCCAGATAATTGGTGCGGAAAACTTTTAAGCTTGTCCCCCAAACCGACAATCCCCAAAATCTTAGGAACATCGCTTTCCACTTCTTCCCTATCGGCTCCACAGACTTCCATGGCAAAGGCCACATTTTCAAAAGCGGTTTTAGCAGAAAGAAGTTTAAAATCCTGATATACGGTCCCAATTTTTCTACGAAGCAAGGGAATAGCCTTGGAAGGAATTTGAGCTAAATTAACGCCATCCAAAATAATTTCTCCTTTATGTGGCGATATCTCGCGAGTCAAAAGACGAAGCAAGGTTGATTTGCCGGCTCCAGCCGGTCCGATGATGGAAACAAACTCCCCGTCTTTAATTTCCAAATTTACACTATTGAGTATCTCAATACTCTCATCGTTGTCATAAATTGTAGAAACGTCCTTGAATTCTATCATGCTTATTTTTTTTGAATAAATTTATCCAAGTCGCCGCTTAAAACCTTGTCCGGCTGAGAAGACCTGATTCCGGTCCTATGGTCTTTAACCATCTGATACGGGTTCAGAACATAAGATCTGATCTGGCTTCCCCATTCTATTTCACGTTTTTCTGATTTCAACTCGGAAAGTTCTTTTATCTTTGCTTCCTCCATTTTCTGAGCAAGGCGGGAAACAAGAATTTGCATGGCTTTTTCTTTATTCTGGCCTTGAGATCTTTCTGATTGGACAGCAACCGCAATTCCGGTAGGTATATGAGTTATTCTTACGGCAGTCTCCAGCTTGTTCACATTTTGTCCGCCCGGCCCCGATGAACGGAAAGTATCTATCCTTAAATCACTAGGATTAATTTTTAAATCTTTAGCAATTATCTCCGGCATTATTTCAATTAACGCAAACGAAGTGTGACGCAAACCTTTGGCTGAAAATGGCGATATCCTTACAAGACGATGGACACCCGACTCCCCTTTCAAAGTATCATATATATTCTCGCCTGTTATTTCACAAACCGCGTTCTTTATTCCTTTTTGTTCTCCAAACGATTGACTAAGAACCACAAACCCCCAGCCTTTATTCTGGGCATATCTCTGGTACATTCTCAAAAGCATTGATGCCCAATCCTGAGCATCAACCCCTCCGGCTCCAGAATATACATATAAAAGAGCCTTGTTGTGCTCGTAATCCGCCACAAACAAATTATCTCAAAAATTTCCGGAAATTTCAAACAGAGCCGAAGGAGGGAATCGAACCCACGTTTCTGCTTTACGAAAGCAATGTTCTGCCATTGAACTACTTCGGCATTTTACATATTTTACAACAAAATCCCGATTTTGAAAAATTAAAAATCGGGATTAAAAAACAAACCTTAAATTAAATCCTCCAGCCACACCATGCACGGCCCCAACAACCACGGGCGGAAGCCACCACAACTTGTTACCGTTTTTCTTCAGTTTGTAGCTCAAAGCTATCAGCCCGACGTCAATAGCGCCTTCAACAACATAAACAGCCGGCCGGCCGGATTGGACAAGCGGACGCAAGATTGGATTGTACTCTTTGCAATTCACTCCGCATTTATTAAGAGCGACGAATGTAGCTTCAACGTCAAATACAGTCGTGCCTGCGAGAAATACGTTTGTGAATATAAATTTCTTATCTGCAACTTTTTCCTGAGCAAAAATGGGAGGAGCGCAAAAAACAAAAATGAGCGAAAGGAGCAGTGTTCTCATCACTTCCTCTGATATTTAAATAGCTGATATTAAGTATAAACTATTTCAATCGATTGTCAATACTGTGGAGCGGGATACGGGAATCGGACCCGTGTCTCAACCTTGGGAAGGTCGCGTATT
>CAZZGH010000077.1:0-3050 GCA_964653875.1 uncultured Candidatus Saccharibacteria bacterium | reverse complement strand
GACTTATCAACTTTTTTGGGGCTTGAAAAAGATAAAATAAATTTCTATAGTTGAGCGTACACATGAGTGTATGTTTTAAAATAAATTCCCGCCTTTAAGCGGGATTAAAACTTCTTAATGGGAGACAATAATTTATTTAACGACGATAATTTAACCAGACGCGGTCTTAATTGGCCTCGGATTTTTGGTTCGAAACATCCATATGAAGAAATTGTTTGGGAAAATCGAACTGCTAAGATAGTCAAAGGAGACGGGACGGTTGTTTTTGAACAAAAAGGCGTTGAGGTTCCAAACTTTTGGAGTCAAACAGCGACAGATATTGTTGCTTCAAAATATTTTCGGGGCCAGCTTGGAACAGAAGACAGAGAATTCAGTATAAAACAGATGATGGACAGGGTGGCCAAGACGATCGGTTACTGGGGACTCAAGGACGGTTATTTTGCCACGGCCGAAGATTGTGAAAATTTTGTTTTAGACCTTACTTGGATACTGGTAAATCAATATGCTGCGTTTAATAGCCCGGTTTGGTTCAATGTGGGAGTCCACGAAAGACCGCAGTGTTCCGCCTGTTTTATTTTGGCGGTTGAGGATAATATGCAATCAATTTTGGATTGGTATCGCGATGAGGGGTGGATATTTAAATACGGTTCCGGAGCCGGCACAAACCTTTCTAAATTACGTTCGTCTAGAGAGCCGTTATCAAAAGGCGGTTATTCTTCAGGTCCGGTTTCATTTATGAAAGGTGCTGATGGGGTGGCAAATTCAATTCGTTCCGGTGGGACGACTAGACGGGCAGCCAAAATGGTTGTTTTAAACGCCGACCATCCGGATATAAAGAATTTTATTTATTGCAAAAAGATAATCGAGGATATGACCAAGGCTCTTATTAGAAGCGGAATCAAAGATTCCATTGCGGCTGATATTTTTGATCCTTATACTCTATTACCATATCAGAATGCCAATAATTCGGTTAGGGTTAATGATGCATTTATGAGAGCGGTACAGGCGGATGGGTATTGGAACTTAGTGGGTGTAACTACCGGCGAATCTGTAGAAACCATAAAGGCGAGAGAATTAATGGACTGGATTGCTGATGCGGCCTGGCATAGCGCTGATCCGGGGATGCAGTATGATACAACCATAAATGAATGGCACACCTGCCCTAATTCTGGAAGAATAAATGCTTCCAATCCGTGCTCGGAATACATGCACCTTGATAATAGCGCCTGTAATCTGGCCTCTTTAAATCTTATTAAATTCTTGAAGGTAGGTGGAAAGTTTGACATAGAATTATTCCGAAAAGCAGTTGATGTAATGATTACTGCCCAGGATATACTTGTAGACAATGCTTCATATCCAACGGAAAAAATTGGCGAGAATGCGAGGAATTTCAGAGAACTTGGCCTCGGATATGCCAATCTCGGAGCGACCTTAATGGTTCTGGGGTTGCCCTATGACTCGGAGAAAGGAAGAATTTTAGCCGGACAGATTACTTCTTTGATGTGCGGAGAGGCCTATAGAATGTCGGCTGTGTTGTCGGACATAAAGGGATCCTTTGCTGGATATGAATTAAATCGGGAGCCGATGTTGGGAATTATTGCTAAACACCTCGGCGAAGCGGAAAAGTTATTTGAAACTTCCGAAATGATGGGTATTGAAGACGAGGATCTCCATTTGATTTCTCGTGTTGTTTGGCATGATGCTTTGGATCTTGGAAGAAAATATGGCGTAAGAAATTCCCAGATGACGGTATTGGCGCCAACCGGAACGATTGCTTTTCTTATGGACTGCGATACTACTGGTATCGAGCCGGAACTTGCCCTTGTTAAGTATAAGAAATTGGTCGGTGGAGGAACTTTAAAGCTGGTAAATAATCATGTTCCCTTGGCCTTAAGACGGCTGGGTTACTCTAATGAACAAATAGAGGAAATATCTGAATATCTGTTGGAAAAAGAAACAATAGAAGGTGCTCCGCATCTTAAAGAAGAACATGTATCTGTCTTTGATTGTTCGTTTAAAGCCCAAAACGGCAAAAGGAGTATCCATTATATGGGTCATATTAAAATGATGTCAGCTGCCCAGCCGTTTATAAGCGGTGCGATATCAAAAACCGTAAACTTGCCTGCCGAAGCGACGGTAGAGGATATTAAAAATGTTTTCATGGAGGGTTGGCGTTTGGGCTTAAAAGCGATTGCTGTATATCGTGATGGTTCAAAGTCTATTCAACCACTTAACGTTAAAAAAGAAGAAAATAACCAATTTGTTGAAAAAGTTAATGGTTATACAAGAATAAAACTTCCGGACGAAAGGCCATCCATCACTCACAAATTTAACGTTGGAGGGTTTGAGAGTTATCTTACTGTTGGATTTTACCCTGATACAATGAAACCTGGGGAAACGTTTCTAATTGCCGCCAAAGAGGGGAGCACAATATCCGGGTTGTTTAATACGATAGCGACGCTTATATCCGTCTGTCTCCAGTCGGGAGTTCCGCTAAAAACTCTGGTGAGAAAATTCAAAGATGTGAGATTTGATCCGGCCGGATTTACCAACAATCCGGATATTCCATTGGCGAAATCGGTTACAGATTACGTATTTAGATATTTAGGCATGAAATATTTAAAGCCGGAAGATAAGGAAGAATTATTCGGACCTGAACACGTTGATGTGTCTGCGGTTGAGGTGAAAGCGCCGGTTCTTGAATCAAAAACCGACTCATTGTTGGCTGAATTGGTATTAAAATCAGCAATTTCTTCCGAAGGAAACGAAAAAATAACCGGCCACACTTTGATTACTGATGCCCCAGCCTGTGTCCAATGCGGAACTCTCATGGTTCGCGCCGGCTCCTGCTACTCATGCCCGAATTGTTTTGCCACGACCGGAGTGTGCAATTAAAAATCTTCCTACTTCTTTTTTATTCTCTAAAATCCTGATATCTTTGTTGGGTGCATAAATCTAAAATTCTATTCTGTCTTTTATTGGCTTTCATTTGCGGAGTTTTTGTGGCGTCGTTTTTGCCGGTATCCCAGATATGGATACTGGTTTTTTTA
>CAZZGH010000076.1:0-3064 GCA_964653875.1 uncultured Candidatus Saccharibacteria bacterium | reverse complement strand
GAGTTATACCAAACCATCCCCACCAAAGAAATAGTCGTAATAACACAAAGACCAAACATTATTTCTCTGTGGTGTTGAGGTTGTTTTCTAATTTCGTCTAAAAAGCTCAAGCTTGAAAGTAGAAAGTAGAAAGTAGAAGGTAGTCAGACTACACTCCACTCGCTACACTCTATATGCTAAACATTACTAATTTCATTTCTTCCACGGGAAGAAGTTTTTTGGATATTTTGTATTTATCTACCTTTTCCGGCGTCAGACCCAATTCTTTCACAAATTTTTCCGGGCCCTCTATGTCAACTTTCAAATCTTTCAGTTTATAATGCATAGGAATTATTATCTTCGGTTCTATTTGGCTGATAACCCCGACAGCTTCTTTATAATTAATTGTATAATTTCCACCAACAGGAACCAAGAGTATATCTATGTCGCCGATATCGTCTACTTGATTCTCGGTCAGTTTCTCCTGTCCCAAGTCCCCCAAATGGCAAATGGCCACGTCCTCTGCCTTAATCACATATATTGTATTGAGCCCCCGCTCTTTGCCTTCTAACTTATCGTGATATGAAGAAATCCCTCTGATAGCGATTCCTTTTTTCTCGTATTCTCCTGGAGTATTTATCAAAAAAGACTCCGGAGAAAGTTCTTCAATATTATTGTGATCGCGATGCTCATGGGTTACCATCACAATATCGTCTTTGATTTTGGGCGGTTTTAAGCCGGTTTCTTTGGAAAACGGGTCAATCAAAATACTGACCTGCCCTGAGCTTGTCGAACGGGCTTCTATCCTGAAACAGCTTTGCCCAAACCACGATATATTCATACAACAATATTAACAAATTTTTAACCGAAAATCAATAGTAAAAGTTGCTCTGATTAATCTTGACACATCACTAACTGTCTTGTATACTACCAAATAGTTCGTGTTCCAAAGGAGACATAAAGTGTTTAGAAACTGGTTAGGAAAAACTCTTGAAGAGACCCTAAAGAAGGTCTTCGTAACACTCATGGTATCTCCATTTACTGCTCTTTTACTACTGGTATGCTGGAACATCTTTCTACCAGGATTATTGCCTCAATTGTTTAACTTTCGGCAAATTACTTACTATGAGTCCTGGCTTATGACCCTGATTTTTTCGTCAATTCTTTAGTTCCATTCCTCCGCCTCTGGGCGGATTTTGTTTTACGGTTGCACAATTTGGATAAATAATGTATAGTCCTACTACAAAAGTAAATCTTTAATTTTGGAGATTCGCGAGTCGGTCTTAGCTCAAAGGCCGACGCTATCAGTGAATGTCCGATAATCGCAATGCAAATCAACAATTCAGATATCAAATCAATGAAGGACCTCCTTTCCAAGGAGGAGTTTTTCTTGCCTAAGCCGGGAAATATATTAAGCGGACAGATAATCAACATCTCAAAAGCAAATGTCGTCGTAGACCTCGGCCACATCGGAATCGGTATTGTTTATCCCGGCGAATTCTATGACAACCCCGACAGAATGAAGGGATTGAAAACCGGAGACAAGGTCTCGGCCATGCTTATTGAACTTGAAAATGACGATGGCTACAGAGAATTATCTTTGAAGTCCGCCCAAATGACCACCGCTTGGCAGGATATCAAAGAAAAGAAAGATTTGGGAGAAGTTATCACGACCAAGATAATCAACATCAACAAAGGCGGCCTTATCGTCGAGGTAAGCGGTATTCAAGGATTCCTTCCCCTCTCGCAGTTATCGTCCGAACATTATCCTAAAATAGACGGCGGAGACACCACCAAAATCGTTCAGGCTCTCCAGAAATTCAAAGGCATGGAATTCCTCGTCAAAATTCTTGATTTTAATGAAGCGGAAAATAAATTAATTGTTTCCGAAAAAGCAATAAAAGAAGAAGCAGCCAAAGAAGAATTAGCCAAATTAAAAGTCGGGGATCTAATTGAGGGTAAAATAACCGAAGTTACCGATTTCGGAGCTTTCGTAAAATTAAGCGACACCTTGGACGGTTTGATACATTCATCCGAAATAGATTGGAAATTTATTGAAGACCCGAGAGAAGTTCTTCATTCGGGAGATGACATAACCGCAAAAATAATCAGCTTAGATGGTGGCCGTGTTTCTCTGTCATTAAAAGCCCTCAAGGATGACCCTTGGCTCAAAGCGGAAGAAAAATATCAGCCCGGACAGAAAATTAAAGGCCGAGTTATTAAAATAAGAAATAACGGCGCCTTTGTGGAATTAAGAGACCCCGACACTTCGGTCGAAGCAAGCATAATCGCCTTTCTGCCAGTAGCAGAAATCGGCGGACAAAATATCAATGAAACTTTCGAAACCGGTAAGGAATATGAATTTGCAATCGTCAGCTTGGATCCCAAAGACCACAAAATGGTTTTAACTATGCCCGGTAACAAACCGGCAGAAAAAAATGAAGAGCCAAAAGAAGAAACAGTTTCCTAAAATAAGGCGCATCCCTGTTCCCCCTTCGCAAATCCACGAAAGCAAAGTTAAGCCTATCTCACGGGCAAAGATTAGACGACACTCTCAAAAAGAAATTAAAGAAGGGATAAAGGAAATAGATTAGTATTTAAATCGCTCCCGCCCCATCCCCACTTTATCAAGCGAAAGGCCATATGCCTTCAGAGAACGACCCGCAGGCGTTTGGGCTTTAGTTTACTAGGACCGTTAGTTCACTAGGACCGTCCTAGTAATTTTACGCAGGCGGGATGGGGCGGTCGCTTTATTCATAAGCACCCATCGTCAATCTCTCTGATAGCATTCCACGAAGCAATGGGGGTAATCAAAATAGGGGTCTAATGAGTAAATATGCGAACTAGCGAAGCGTTCTCGCATTATTTATGAGATGAGAACCCATTTTGTTCCCATTGCGGAGTTGTGATAGAGGAGAGGTTGCGATGGGGGCGGTTCTTTTGTCGTATCGCGGAGATGTAATGAAGAAAGGGATTGGTTGGGAGCGAGTAAGCCCTTGCAATAAGATAATTCACGTGGTATAATATCGACACGTTCGTTTCCAATCGAAAAGGAGCGGCAAGTGAAGACAATCGCAACGCTCGG
>CAZZGH010000075.1:0-3079 GCA_964653875.1 uncultured Candidatus Saccharibacteria bacterium | reverse complement strand
CGCCTGTTCTTGGATTTCGACCTTCTCGGGCTTTCCTGTCGGAAACCTTAAAGATACCAAATCCGGTTATGTTGACCTTGTCGCCCGATCTCATGACCTTGGTAACCTCATCAACAAAAGCATCTAACCACTCTAACCCTTGCTTTTTAGTGACCCCCATTTTGTCAGCGAGTCTACTTGCTAATTCAGCTTTTTTTACTGGCATATTTAATAACGCAATGACCGCTCTGCTGCGGCTTTCAGCCGCTTAAGCAGTACGCTTTTGGTCAACTTCTTCGTTAAAAGGTTCCGGTTCTTGCTCGTCATAGTTCAAACTATGCCTCGCAATATCCTCACCTTTTACCTCGAATTTGACCAAATCATTTGCGTTCTAATTAATCTTTATTAAAAGGTCCGAATCGACCATCATAGGACCACTTAACTTATTTTCTCCAATTATCAAGGTTTTACGCGAAAAAATCAAGCCCCGCCTATCAACAGGGTCTTTTTATTGATAGGCGGGGCGCAGTCCCGTCACTCAACAAGCAGTTATTTAATAACGACCTTCTCTAAGTTCTTGCTATATAATAGCTTATATTGCAAACTCAAAATACCACAAAATAATAATCGACTGAGAGTTATCTGCTTGTTGTAGTGCGGGACAAGAGTGAAATAAAACAGCTTAAAACATAGCTTTTTTCTCGCTATTTACAAAGTCACTTGCGTATGGTATGATTGAGTTACCCTATTATTCGGCATCCCGTCGGATAAACAAAAAAGAGAGGTGAGACATGGTATTCGATGACGATGATCCCCAGGAAGACGACCTTGACCCATTCGACGATTGGTCAGAGTCAATAGCCCTTGGGCTAATACAGCATGATGGGGACGTTTACTACGACCCCCGAGGAGCAGGGCACTTCGTCCAGCTTCGGAGATGCAAGGGTGACAAACTCGTCTTCGGCGAACCCTGCGAGTATTATGAGGACGCCCAGACGTGCATCATCACGCAGATACGGTCTGCCGATTACCTCGAGTCACTCGTAAAAATCGAGGACATCGGGAAATTCGACAAAGCCGAGTACGACGGCATTGGATGGGTCATCCAGGGTGCTTTCAAAGACTTAGATGACCTCGTTCAGCGCGTCGCACCCCGCCGGCGTCGGCGAAATCGCTGAGTCCAGCACCAAATCGACAAAGCCCCGCAACACGCGGGGCTTCACTTTAATAAATTTTCAAGCAAAAGAAAACGAAAGGCCATATGCCTTCAGAGAACGACCCGCAGGCATTTCGGCTTGGTTCTGCGAAATGCCGAGGGAGAAGAAAGATTTGCCGCAGGAGCAAATCTATTCTGGTTCGGATGAAGGCATGTGGCCTGGAGCGACTATCTGGCGTATTCTATTGCCCGTGTTTCCCTGATAACATTTACCCTGATTTCTCCCGGATATTTCATTTCTTCTTCTATTTTTTTGGCCATATCTTTGGCTAATTTAATAGCACCCAAATCGTCCATTTTGGTCGGGGTTACGAAAACTCTCAATTCTCTACCGGCTTGAATGGCGTAGGATTTTTCAACACCATCAAATGAACTGGCGATTTTTTCCAAATCCTCAAGACGTTTCAAATAAATTTCGACTGTATCCTTTCTGGCTCCGGGTCTTGCGCCCGAGATTGAATCGGCTGCGCTGACTATTCTAGCTTCTAATATGGCGTATGGGTATTCATCGTGATGAGCTTCCATCGCAAGAATAGCTCTCGGGTCTACTCCAAACTTTGAAAGTAATTTTCTACCTATTTCAACATGGGTTCCTTGAACCTCATGGTCAACGGCTTTGCCTATGTCATGAAACAGGGCGCCCTTTTTTGCGATAGAAACATCTGCTCCAAGTTCGGCTGCAAGCATTCCGGCAATGTGGGTCATTTCAACGGAGTGAAGCAAAACATTCTGACCGTAGCTTGTTCTAAATGCTAGACGACCCAGCAAATACGTTAGTTTGGGGTCCATCGGGCCGACTCCTGTTTCAAAAAGCGCTGCCTCACCGGCTTCTTTTATTTTTTCATTTATTTCATTCTTAGCTTTTTCCGTCATCTCTTCTATCTTGGTTGGATGGATTCTGCCGTCGGCTATCAGTTTATCAATAGCCAGTTTAGCTATCTGACGTCTAACCGGATCAAACCCCGAAACGACAAGCGCTTCGGGGGTATCATCGATAATAATATCGACACCGGTTAGTCTCTCAATCGCTTTAATATTTCTTCCCTCTTTACCGATAATTTTTCCTTTCACCTCGTCTGAAGGTAAGCTTACAACTGTGGTCATGGCATCCGCTATTTGAGAAGACGAGTATCTCTGGATTGCCGTTGTAAGAATTTCCCGAGCTTTTTTCTCAAGCTCTTCCCTGTTGTCGTTTTCAAGTTTTCTTATTCTTTTATACAAATCGTCTTTATAATCCTCTTCCGTTTTGGCGATTAATTCAATCTTGGCTTTTTCTCTGTCTAATCCCGATATTCTTTCCAATTCTTTCATCTGTTTTTCCCTTGATTGCTCAAGCTCGCTTTTTAGGGTTGTCAATTCAACCACTTTGGATTTGAGGCTTTCTTTTTCCGAAAAAAGCTCTTTGCCTTTTTGCTCAAGTTCGCTTTCTTTTTTGGTTAGAATATTCTCTATCCGCGAAAGCTGGGAGTTTCTTTCCCTTTCTTCTTTTTTTACCTCCTCGAGTATTTTAAAAGCATTATTTTTTGCTTCAAGAAGAATGTCTTGAGATTTTGCTTTTGAATCTGCGAGTATCGCCTCTGCCCTTGATTCGGCAAGAGTAACTTTTCTACTGGCAACTAAATGCCTGATGAGATAACCGATAACCAATCCTGGAAGTAACGCCGAAATTGCCGTTATTAACGGGTTTAAACCTGAAAGCATATTGTTTTAAAGTTAAGTACATTGCCCGTAAAGCTTAGTTTGCGAAGCTAACGATTTTAACTAAAGATTAAAATTGATAACTAACACGAAAATTATACCAAACATCTTGTTTTTATGCAAATTTTCGCTCCACCCAGCACCTTATTTCAGTCTGTTGCGTGATTTAGCTCCGACCCCAACCCC
>CAZZGH010000074.1:0-3083 GCA_964653875.1 uncultured Candidatus Saccharibacteria bacterium | reverse complement strand
AGCAAAAATAAAGACACTTGACACCCATGGTGTCTTTATACTATACTCATTGCGGTATTAGTCTCGTACTCTAAAAACAGAAAAGGGGAACAGAAAATGAATAGGATCGGTGTGGCATTCGTTTTGTTAACTGGACTTTTAGTGGTTGGCTGTGACGAACCACCTCAACTGCCATCAAAAACAGAACAAATCTTGCAAGGTGATCACAAACTGAGAAAAATGGTCGAACGAACAGAGACCAACTCTCATATTTCAGGTGGTTTCTTTCTTTTTGTTGGAGCGCTTAACGGAGGAACAACAACAAATGTATCAGTAAAGTTTGCTTGGGAGATGAATGATGGTACTTATGCCATTTCATCTCTACCAATTGAAAAAATCCGAATTAAACTCGATGAAAAGGTGGCGACACCAACCATTAAATTTCGTTGGGGACCATGTAGAAATACGCGGAGGACCCAACATCTAATGGACGATCACGTACTTTATGCGGTCATAACCGCAAAAGAAAGTGATTGGCCTGTTCAAGTGAATCTACCCCTGAACCAATAGGCACAAGGTGCCGCCCGAAGCATGAGCAAAAACTCGTGCTTTTTTATTCCTTGGGCTGACGGGAAAGGTCCGTTCTTTTTTCTTTGAACCTTTTTATCTGGACTTGGAGTTCGTCTTTGACATCTACGATGGCGTTGCGAAGATCTTCGTGGATACAGGTTGCTCTTAGCAATTTGCCCCCGAGAGACAGATTGACCTCGGCGGAAAAAACCTCCCCGCTTCGGTGGTGTTTGGACGGCATTCCTATCTCTACTTTTGCTTGTCCGGTGCTGTTACCTATTAACTTATCCAATCCGCCTATTTTTTCTTCTATAAAAATTCTAAGCGGTTCATTTAGTGTTATATTTTTCGTAAAAATATCAATTTTCATCCCGTTAGAAGTTTTGCAAATCATCCACCGCTTTTAAGCAGTGACAAATTTTATAAACTTTATATTACTAAATACTTATTTATTCCCGTTAGGGTTAACTTCTAACGGGATTCGTTAATTAAATTATAAATTAATTTTAAAAAAAATTCTACTACCGGGTTATGCACAAAATTTCTTGTAGAAAATTTATTTAAAGCGTAAATTTAAATTGAAAATATGGCAAATGGAAATGGCAACGGCCACAACGAAAAAACCCTTCAACAGGTTCAGGACAAGCCAAAATATAAATTTCTTTTTGTTTCATGGGAAGCGTTGAGCGGCGATTTAGCGTGGAAAATAAAAAACGAAGGCCACGAAGTAAAATGTTACATCAAAAATTGCACCGATGAATACGACGGAATCTTGGAGAAAGTGCCTGAATGGAAACCTCTCGTTGATTGGGCCGACGTGGTGGTATTTGATGACATAGGATTTGGCAGAGAAGCAGACAAATTAAGAAAAACCGGCAAAGCCGTTGTCGGCGGCAGCGAATACACAGATTCCCTCGAAGATAATCGGGAATTTGGCCAAGCGGAAATGAAACGGCTTGGAATGCTCACTCTCCCTTCTTGGGATTTTAACGATTACGACCAGGCTCTTCAATTCATAAAAGATAATCCGGGAAGATATGTATACAAACCATCAGGATTTATCCCAAGCGATCTTAAAAGCTTTCTTTTTGCCGGAAAAGAAGAGGATGGAAAAGATTTGTATGAGATATTGGCACAGAATAAAAAAGTTTTTAGCAAAAAAATAAGACAGTTCCAGCTACAAAAGTTCGTTAACGGTGTTGAGGTCGGCGCCTCGGCATTCTTCAATGGTAAAAAATTTATTACTCCGATTCTTGTAGCTTTTGAACACAAAAGGCTATTCCCTGGAGAATTAGGGCTTATGACCGGAGAAATGGGTACATCCATGTTCTGGTGCGAAACAAATAAATTGTTTAAAGAAACAACCGGAAAAATGGAGGAAGACCTCCGCAAATCAGGTTATGTCGGATATATAGATATTAATTGCATAGTAAACGGCCGAGGAATTTATCCTTTGGAATTTACATGTAGATTTGGCTACCCGACCATCAACATCCAACAAGAAGGAATCCTAAGCGATTGGGGTGATTTCTTGTATGCCATAGCCAACGGCAAAGATTTTGAGCTTAAAGCCAAGAAAGGATTTCAGGTCGGGATAGTTTGCGTTATCCCACCATTTCCATATGAAGATAAGGAAGAAGTGGAAATCTACAGAGATCTCTCAATCTTATTTAAAAAACCGAGTCACGAAGGAATACATCTCGGCGATGTTAAAATAGTTGATGGAATATGGCGCACAGCAGGTAATTGTAGCTATCATCTTATAATCACCGGCTCTGGAGTAACAATGGAGGAAGCAAGAAAACAAGCCTATTCAAGAATAGATAACATCATACTCATTAACATGTTTTATCGTACCGACATTGGCGCTACTTGGGGCGAGGACAGTGACAAATTGCAAACATGGGGATATTTATACTAAACTAATCTCAAATCAGAATGTGCCTTGTTCTCGCCATAAGGGCGAAAATTTCTGTTTTTATAAGAGAAGAACCGTAATATTTTTGAAAAATCTTATCTAATTTTTCTCTAAGATTCTTGGTGCTCCGGATAGATACAAACTCCTGAACCGTTTCTGGTTCTACAAGCACATAGGCATTTGTTTCGTCAACGGCAACTTCGTCGCAATAACCCATCCGACGCAATCCTTTATCAATGGGCTCGATCCTAAAACTTTTAATACAAACCTCGACTTCTTTTCTATATTCAGGATTCGTATAAAAAGCTCCATGAGCAAATTCATGTTTAATTGTCTCCTTAAAATATTCAGCATTAGGCGTAACACCGATAATATACGAATTACTATTAGCTTCTTTGCATATCTCAAGAAGTCTTTGCTCTTGAAGAGTTAACGGATCAAAATTGCCCCGCCTAAAGGGAGCCAAGACCGTAGCTGGAAGATTAAAGCCATACCAATCTTTAACATAGCTGAAAGAACCGTATTTAGAGGCATACCAATGGGCAAATTCTTCAATGGTAAAGGTCTTGCCCTTAAACTGGGGTGATTCATAATGCTCCTGAAAACGCATAAACAT
>CAZZGH010000073.1:0-3123 GCA_964653875.1 uncultured Candidatus Saccharibacteria bacterium | reverse complement strand
TGTGGGCGGCGCCGTAACCTTCCAAAGCCCACACTTCCATTTCTCCAAATCTCTGCCCTCCAAATTGGGCTTTACCTCCCAAGGGCTGTTGAGTAATAAGCGAATAAGGCCCGATGGAGCGCATATGAAGCTTATCTTCAACCATATGGATCAATTTCATGAAATAAGTTAATCCGACATGGCATTTGGCATCGTAAGGCTTGCCGGTCTTGCCATCATAAAGTTGCATCATGCCATCTACTGGATAGCCGGCTTTCTTAAGTTCGTCCATGATTGTCTCTTCGGTCGGACCAGCCATAGCGGGAGTAGCGGCTTTGTAGCCAAGCTTTTTGGCGGCAATACCGAGGTGGGATTCTAAAACCTGTCCGATATTCATACGGGAAATAATACCCAATGGACTCAATATAATGTCTACCGGAGTTCCGTCTTCCAAGAATGGCATATCTTCTTCAGGAAGAATAGTTGAAATAACACCTTTGTTGCCATGTCTTCCGGCCAGCTTGTCTCCAACTTGAGCTTTTCTTAACTGAGCAACAGAAACCTGAATTTTCTTTATAACTCCGACATCCAGTTTATCTCCTTCTTCTCTTGAGAAAACTTTGACGTCAACGACGCGTCCTTGCTTGCCGTAATCCAACCTTAACGAAGAATCTTTGACGTCTCTGGATTTGTCTCCGAAGATAGCTCTCAATAATCTTTCTTCGGCGGTAAGATCGCTTTCACCTTTCGGGGAGATTTTTCCGACAAGAATGTCTTGAGATCGAACTTCGGCTCCGATTCGTACAACTCCGTCCGGATCAAGATCATTTAACCTTTCCATGGCAACGTTAGGAATATCGAACGTAGTCAATTCAGGCCCAAGCTTAGTTTCCCTAACATCAGTTGAATAATCTTCTATATGAATAGATGAGAAAACATCTTCTTTTACAAGCCGTTCAGAAATAACGATAGCATCTTGGAAATTGCATCCCTCATAGGACATGTAGGCTACGACAAGGTTTTTACCCAATGCGATTTCTCCATCTTGAGTTGAAGGTCCATCAGCTAAGACATGGCCTTTTTTAACTTTTTCGCCATTCTTAACCAAAATTCTTTGATTTAAACAGGTAAAAGCATTAGAACGGGCAAATTTTAAAAGTTTGTATTCATATTCTTTACCCTTATCCGTTTCAAGGACAATATGAGAAGCATCTACAGCTGTAATAATTCCAGCTTCGGTGGCAACAACAACCATTCCTGAATCTTTGGCCACTTTGCCCTCAAGGCCGGTTCCGACATAAGGAGATTCAGGCTGAATAAGAGGCACAGCCTGCCTTTGCATGTTAGAACCCATCAACGCGCGGTTAGCATCATCATGTTCAAGAAAAGGAATTAAAGAGGTAGAAACCGAAAACATCTGCCTTGGGGATACGTCCATATACTGAACATCTTTGGGCTCTGCTATTCCAGGTTCGCCGTAAATACGGCCGACAATCTTATCGCCAACTAAATTATTATTTTTATCCGTCTCGGCTCCCGCTGAAGCTATGATATATCTTTCTTCTTCGACTGCATCCATGTAAGAAAACTCATCAGTAACTTTTCCTTTGGTTACTTTTCTGTAAGGAGTAAGGATAAAACCTAAATCGGAAATCTTGGAATACAAAGCTAAGTGTCCAACCAAACCGATATTCGGACCTTCGGGAGTAGCGATGGGGCAAATTCTGCCGTAGTGAGAAGGGTGGACGTCTCTGACTTCAAAGCTCGCTCTTTCACGAGTTAAACCTCCAGGCCCGAGAGCAGACAACCTTCTTTTGTGCTCCAACTCGGATAAGGGATTGTGCTGGTCCATGAACTGGGACAGCTGGCCTGAAGCAAAAAATTCTTTCAAAGCAGCAACGAACGGCCTTGCATTTATAAGCTGGGCAGGAAGAACGGTGGCAATATCCGAAGTGGACATTCTGTCTTTGGTTATTCTTTCCATTCGGGCAAAAGCAATTCTCAATCTGTCCTGTAGCAACTCGCCCAAAGTCTTAACCCTTCTGTTGCCCAAGTGGTCTATGTTGTCCGGCACCGATGACGGATCGTTGTTGAGTTTAATTATCTCTCTTAATATCAAAACGATGTCTTCTTTGCGCAGAATTCGGTTTTCGGTCTTATCTAAAGCAAGTTCCTGGTTGAATCTCTTATTCATCCTAAACCGGCCGACTTTGGAAAGATCATATCGGGAAGCATTAAAAAATAAATTGTGAACCATCTGGCGGGCATTGTCGGGAGTGGCCGGATCTCCCGGGCGGATTCTCTTATAAAGTTCTATCAGCCCTTCCTCTTCGTTTGAAGAAGGATCTGCCAATATTGTAGCTAAAATATATTTAACGTTCGGGTCGGTGTCTACGTCTTCGAAAAGTTTTTTAATCTCCTCGTCTTTGGTTATGCCAAAAGCTCGTAACAAAGCCGTTGCGGGAACTTTTCTTTTCCTGTCTATTCTGCAGGAGATGACTCCGTTGTATTCGGTCTCAAATTCAAGCCATGCACCGCGGGAAGGGATAAGCTTCGCTCCAAAAAATCTCTTAAACCTGGATGAACGCGACATTGAAAAGAAAACGCCAGGACTTCTAATAAGCTGAGAAATGACGACTCTTTCGACTCCGTTAATAATAAAAGTTCCCCTCGGAGTCATTAAGGGGAAATCGGAAAGGAATAATTCTTGTTCTTTATATTGATCGGTTCTTTTATTTCTTAAACCAACCTTGACCTTCAGAGGAGCTTCATAAGTAATGTTTTTTTCGATTGCAGTTCTTTCTTTGTATTTTGGCTCATCAAGCTTGTAATCTAAAAAATGCAATTCGAGTTCTTTTCCGGTCCAGTCTTCAGTGGGCGAGACATCCTTCAGCAATTCTCTCAAACCAACATCTAAAAACCACTCATAAGAGTCCAGCTGAACCTGCACCAAATTCGGCGCTTCAAACTGGTCGATGCCAAATTTTGAAAATATTTTTCGGGCCATAGGTTAAACTTGGTAAAATTCCCTAAAAGATAAACAAAACAAACACGCTCTCTCCTGTCGTGCTTGACGGATTTTTTATAACTAATTTATTCGATTTATTCTAGACAATTGGGGATAGTCAGAAATTGTTAGATTCT
>CAZZGH010000072.1:0-3129 GCA_964653875.1 uncultured Candidatus Saccharibacteria bacterium | reverse complement strand
GCATAGGTGTTGAGGCTAATTGAAGCTAAAAATATATGCTCCGTATTCCTAGTCTTAATCGAACTAAGACATCTTACGTTTATTTTCAATCTCATGAAAAATCCAAGAAAGAAATTTTTCTACTTTAAAATGGAAATGGCATAGATTGAAATGGTATTTTCTGAACGCTAAATACATATGATCTTCTTCCCACATTGTCATCCCACCATCTAAGTTCATAAGAACCTCTGCATGTAGTGAATCACTATCATCTTCTTTGGGATTATCGTAGGAACGATGTGTGGCCCATTTATTAGCAAAAGCATTAATCATGCCATCCTTCTCAATAATTGCATCCCAAACTTCCTTTACCTCAGAATCCGATGGTTTAAGGTTAAAAGAGCTGATCGCTTTAGATAAAATAAAATGCTTAACTCTGCGTAATTGACAGAGATAGGCTTGTATTTCAAATTTTATAGTTGTTAACGCTTCAAAAACAGCTTTTCTAGCTTCTCCTTTCGCTTCCTCTTTTCCAAATCGCGGACGAGCCAGTACTTCTAATTTCTTGAAATTTGAAAAATGGTAATTAAGAGCTTTAGGCAAGTTATTTTTAAGAGTTTCAATTTGTAATTTTTTTAGCTCTTCTTCAAGTTCAAAATCAGACATAAGGAGGTTTTGGGCATATTAAGACCAATTCAGCTCCCCGAGCCTTGGATTACTATACCGGTAAATCAGGCTCAATTCGACAATATTATACACGCTTTTCAAAACCTAAGCTATATGGGAGAATTAAGGCAAAGGTGGCTTGAAATAAAAAAGCTACAGGCTGGACAATTTGTGGGAGCGTAACGCCTACAGAAGAAATGGCATTAGAGAACTGAGGCAAAGGTGGGAGGAGATAAAAAGACACCAACAACTTTTCGAAAAACGGGTATTAGGGGTGTCGAGTGGAAATAGGCTCCTTACTTCTCATAAGGAGGTTATTTTGATTTTGGCACATTGAAATCTATAAAGATAGATCTTTTCGTACCTATAACAGCCTCATTGTCTTTTAGAAAGTATGCCCCATTGACTTGAAGTCTTCCTATGGATCTCTCAGTCTCAAGACCTCCTATGAGATTTTTTTCACCTAACAACGTCCAGAGTATCGTACATTTTTGATGTTTCAAAAATGTAATAAATTTATCTTTTCTAATTAACACGCACCCGTGCATAGATAGATCAAATATAGAAGGATCAAATGCTACTAAATCACCATGTTTGTCAAAAAATCTTGCATCAACATGCTTTTGTTCACGACCCATACCGTCAACAATCCATTTCGCGGGCAATTTAGCCCTTATAGCTCCATTAGTAGAACAGTCAGTCGAAGAACCACTACTCAAATATTCATCATCCGTAACAAGAATCTTTGTTGGTAAGGCTTTACCTCTTGCGTCATTAGTCCATTCGTCGTGGTTATAATAAGGAACATAGTGGTGTAAAAACGATGGCGCCCACGGATATTCAGCTAAGTAAATGTCATAAAATTCATGAGATTCTGGCATCCATCTTTCGTAGAAATTCTGCTTTACTGCCCAATCCTGTAATTTTCGAGCGCCGTGCTTCTTTAAAAGATAACTTTTTGCCATATACCACAAAGTCCTCGTAGGAAGATCATACTTTTCTTGTTCAGGGGGTGTCTCTTTTTGCCATTCAATAAAACCTTCAAGTCCTAACCAATTTATTCCTTTGTCATCTGTCAATTCAATAATACTTGTGGGTTCGGGTAAGTCCCTTGCTTTCTTTAACCAAGATGAATCTTTAATTTTTTGACCCCACGCGTTGTATCCACCAGAGCTTTTATAATTTTCAAAAGTGGGGATATCGCTAGGTTTGGTATTAGGAAACTCTTTTAATATACATGAAGGATCTATGTCTCTTACGCTCAGCTGCCACGAACCCTCATACTTAGCAGTCTTGTTAGACCAGTTTTCCTCTTTAAACTCAAAATTATCAGCAATTCTTGCAAGTAACTCGTGCATTGCAATCCATTGGTACTTTTTCCCAATTCGTTCTGGTTTATGGTCTGACCGATCACCCAAATTATAATTCACCGAGCCATCAAACTTACCGTGTAATCTTGAATTCCAACCCAGCTGCACTACACGATTAAAAACCCACCGTTGGGCTAACCCTGTCTTAAACCGTTCAAGCGGATCATTTACTCCACCCCTATCGTCTAAGAAAGGTTTTATCTCTTGCTCAAAATACTTTCTCTTCTGTTTTCTTAGAGTATTTTCAAATTGAGTCATTATTCCTTCCATCCTTCTCTTTTGTTCTTCATCCTCCCTTTTTATTTTTTCCATGTCTAGCTTATCCTCTTGATATGAAACGACCTTTATTTGTTTAAATACACTCGATAAATCAATACCATAGAATTTGTTAGTAGCCATTCCTAATAAGTCTCTTTGCTTCCGATTTAAAGTTTTTTTGAATTTCTTAAAAAGTATTTTTCTGTTTACTTCATTTGCCCTCAATCTTCTACCAGACCAATGATTAACTGCAGAGTTTAATACATAGTTTCCAAAGTCTGCCAAAGAGCCGAAGTTATACATCACAGATGACCAAATATCAAGATACCCACGATCTTGGCTTTTGTTCTTAAAAAAAGCTTCAGGATAATATTTCTTTTTTAATGTTTTCTCGGTGGGTATACGCTTCGGCCACTTGCTATTAAATGGTGGCTCAATCTTTTTCTTGTCAAAATCAATTAGCTGGATATTTTGATGCAGAGCCACCTCGATTACTCCCCGGGCGTAATCTCTAATCAAAATATGAGCAATAGGCCGACCGTTCTTAAAATTAGACTTGTAAATCCACTCGGCAAGATTTTTCAAATCCTTTTTGCTGTTAAAAGAACGCAAAGCGCTCCCATAGGTAACGGCGTATAAACGCTCCAATACATAAGGGTCATTTACTGACTTAAATTGCTTCATAAGCTCGAGTACTACATTCAATCTGTTCGTTAGCAAAACAACCAAGGCTTTAGTTGATCTGTCGCGCAGGAATCTGTTGGGTGTTGCTAAAAACCAACACAATGCCGTAGAGCATAAACGTATTGATTCATCGCTTATATGTGATTTATCTTGTACTGACCAACCCCATTCG
>CAZZGH010000071.1:1066-3173 GCA_964653875.1 uncultured Candidatus Saccharibacteria bacterium | reverse complement strand
GGCACATTAAACAATCGCAATCATCAAGGTCATCTTCCGTCATCTCTTCAAATAATTCCTCGCTTTCAAGCTTTTTCTTCATGAACATAACTTTAACACAATTTTAATTCTGGTCAAAATCAAAATTGCTTTACTGTGGATAACTTTCGGGTTTTTTTCGGGTATAATATTTATATGCTTACGAAACGCCAAAACCAAATACACAAATTTATAAACGAATATACTGGCAAGCATGAAGTTTCGCCCACCATACAAGAAATAGCCAACCGCTTCCATCTTTCGGTTTCAACTGTTCACGAACACCTTCAGGCCATAGAGAAAAAAGGTTATCTAAAGAAAGACCATGGCCAAGCCAGAGCCATGGAAACCCAAAACCCAAACGAAGGGCTTGTTTGGGTTCCCCTACTCGGCACCATCGCCGCTGGACAACCGATTGAGGCGATAGAAATTCCAAATGAAACAATAGCAATTACAAAAAGTGAAATTGGGAAGCAGGGCAAACACTATGCTCTTCGTGTTCAAGGCAACAGTATGATTGATGAGGGTATTTTTGATGGAGATATTGTTGTTATTCGCAAACAAGACGTGGTAGAAAATGGTCAAACCATTGTGGCTGTGATAGATGACAATCAAGCAACGCTCAAAAAATTATATCGTGAAAATGGAAAGTTTAGACTGCAACCCGCAAATCCGACATTGTTTCCAATTTATCGTGACGAGGTAGAAGTGAGAGGTGTTGTCGTTAAGATTATTCGCAATCTTGAATCACGAATAGATCAAGAGCAATCTAGAAACGAAAAATATTTGCGTAAAATAGATTATTCATGGGATTACAGAGGCGAAAAAACAAAACCACACACACACGGAATACATACCTATCCCGCAATGTTTATCCCCCAAGTTGGACGAAGATTGTTAGAAACATACAGTAAAGAGGGAGACACTATTTGCGATATTTTTTGTGGTTCTGGTTCAGCTTTAGTCGAAAGTAAGTTAACAGGAAGAAACGCCTACGGCATTGACCTTAATCCTTTGGCTATTTTTCTTGCAAAAGCAAAAACAACCCCAATAAATCCCCAAAAACTAACAAGGGAATACATCGCATTACTTGCTAGAGCAGAAAAGATTAAAGATAGAGAAACACAGAAACCAGATTTTAAAAATATTGATTTTTGGTTTAAGGATAAAGTAATCGTTAAACTTGCCAAACTAAAAAAAGCTATCCGAGAAATAAAAGATGAGGCAATTCGGAATTTTTTGATGGTCGCCTTTAGCGAGACAGTTCGCTATTCTTCAAACACAAAGACTGGTGAGTTTAAATTAGTTCGGGTTAAGGGTGACAAGTTGGAAAAACATGATCCTGATGTTATTAGCATATTTCGTAAACACGCAGAGAAAAATATTGCAGGAATGGCCGATTTTTACAAAGATGCAAAAAAAGATTCATGGACAAAAATAATCTATGGCGATTCATCAAAAGACAACGGAATTAAAGCTAATTCTATTGATTGCATAATTACTTCTCCGCCATATGGTGACAGTCGCACTACGGTTGCTTATGGACAATTTTCCCGCCTCTCAGCGCAGTGGATTGATGTATTTGATGACCCAAATGATGCCTCTGGTTTAGATAATGACCTTCTTGGCGGTAAAGCTACCAAAAATCTAATACACACACTTTCTTCAAATTATCTTAAAGAGTCTTTGGAAAAAATTGCCAAACAAGACAAAACGAGAGCAAAAGATGTATTAAGCTTTAATCTTGGATTGAATGATTGCTTAAAACAAGCACACAAAATACTTAAGCCAGGAAAGTATTTTTGTCTTGTTGTTGGAAACAGATTAGTTAAACAGGTACGGATTCCTACAGACTTTATTATTGCCGAATTAGCAGAAAAAATAGGATTTACTTGCGAAGATATAATTGTACGAAATATCCCCGGCAAACGAATGCCAATCAAAAATTCTCCGACAAACGTCGCTGGTGCTTTAGAGGAAACAATGAACAAAGAGAGTATTGTTGTCTTACGAAAAAACTAAAGAATACGCTTGTGTGTCTTAAACAAAAGCGGAAAAGTCTTTTTAGAAAGACGGGTGAGACGAAAGG
>CAZZGH010000071.1:0-1056 GCA_964653875.1 uncultured Candidatus Saccharibacteria bacterium | reverse complement strand
TGCCGAGCCGTGGTCATGTGGTTTCCCCGCATTCTTTCCAGTTCTATAAACACCAAGACGAATATCATATTTTGACAGTGCAAGAAACTGTTTGGGATCTATATCTTTTAACAGCCACGCTTCTGTATAGTGGAAATATTCATGCCCTTTTTCTTTTTTGGATTCAGCAAAAACAAGAATGAGTCCATTTCCGATTTTCTCGGCCGCTTTTACTCGCAAAAAATCGAGTCCGTAATATCCCAGCACTGTTTTATTTTTGAGTATTAATAATTTGCCTTGCTTTTCGTCCACTTTGCAGTTAAAACCCCGACTATTTTTCTTTCCGTTCGCAATGGTTTGATGAAGTATTTTATGCTTAGGAAACTCGGGATCAGAATATCCAAATCTTTTTAGTATCTCCGCATTCGTAATTCCTTCTGGTTTTTTAGTAAAAAGAGTCATCATAGATGAAGTTCCTGCCCTTTGCGACTTCAGTTCCATAACACCAAAATCTGGCAATGCAATGTTGTTTTCTTTAATTTTTAAATAGTCCTCAAGTGTTTTTCCAATTCCAGTATTGTTTTTTCGATTCGACTTAACCCATCCCTTTTTTGAGAGTTCTTTTAGGTCTTTCCTGATTTGAGCAAGTGTTCGCTTTATCATTAATCTCACAATTTAAATTGAAATCTATTGTCTAATAAAGTAGGCACAATGTCAAACAGCCTGATTTTTATTTCAACGGCTCACATGTGTGAGCCGTTGAGGTTAAAGCATCCTTGTCTGTCCATAAAACTCTTGGATTTGACCAAGGTCAAGGCAAGAGCAAAGCCCTTCCTTTTAAGCTCAAGCGGAGGAACCCAGCCACCTGAAGACATTTGAGACGGTAGGCGCCGAGAGGCTGATATAATGTTGGACGGAGTCCATCAGCCCGAGGTGGCTATGCTCACATAGCCGAGATAAAACCGCTCACGGAGGAGCGGTTTTATCGGAGGCGGGTCTGAAGGTGGCTGGTTCCGAAGCGGGGTCTACTCTGACATCTCGCTGCCAAACCCCGTCCCGGCGGGTATCAGCCGGCCG
>CAZZGH010000070.1:0-3368 GCA_964653875.1 uncultured Candidatus Saccharibacteria bacterium | reverse complement strand
AGTTCTTATCAGATAAATCAGTCTTTGATATCAATCGGATCGGGTGGATTATTCGGAGTGGGATATAACAATAGTTCCCAGAAACAGGGAGGGTTTTTACCTGAAGTGATAGGAGATTCTATTTTTGCAGTTATTGCCGAAGAATTGGGGTTGGTTGGTTCGGTGTTTACGGTTGGGTTGTTTGCTGTGTTATGTTTCTTTTTGGTCAATATTGCCAAACATGCTTCTGATAAATTTGGAGCCCTGTTGGTCATGGGAATAAATCTTTGGATAATGTCTCAAGCTTTTGTGAATATAGCCGCCATATCAGGCCTCGTCCCTCTGACCGGGATTCCCTTGCCGTTCATAAGTTATGGCGGTACTGCTGTGGCGGTTCTTCTCTCCGGGATGGGGATAGTGTTTAATGTTGCCCGAGAATCTTAAAGCTCAACCCCTCCCCATTTCCTTATATCCCACCCAACCCCTATCTTCATCACATCTCCGCGATACGACAAAAGAACTGACGGATGTACGGAAATTGTCACGAGCACTTCGTTAAAGTGGCAATTTCCTATCCGTCAGCTTCTTTGTGTTACCGCATCGCTTCGACTTAGTGATTCAGATGGGGATATAGCTGGAATATAATAGCCCCCATCGTCAACCTCTTTGATAGCACTCCACGAAGCAACGGGTTAAACAAAATAGGGGTCTAATGAGTAAATATACGAACTAGCGAAGCGTTCTCGCATTATTTATGAGATGAGACCCCATTTTGTTCCCATTGCGGAGTTGTGATAGAGGAGAGGTTGAGGATGGGGGTGGTTCTGTAAAAACAAAAAACCGCCGATTAGGCGGTTTTTTTCAAAAGAAGAGAAGTTTTAGATTTAAGGCGGGAGGCTTTGTTTTTCTTTATAATCCCCGATTTAGCAGCCTTATCCAATGTCTGGAAAACTCTGGGAAGCATCTTTTTGGCCTCGTCTTTTTGGCCGGCAGTCACCAATTTTCTAAAATTTTTAACCGATGATTTATACGACAAAATTTTCTTAATATTTCTCGCTTTCCTAGTTTTGTTTTGGCGCAAAGCTTTCTTGGCGCTCTTTGTTATTGGCATGTATTAGATAGTATCATGGTACGGTTTAAAAAACAATATATTGACAGATTAAGATTATAATGCTATTTTATCAATGCCGTACTTTAACTGTGTTTCGGGAGGAATTCAAATGGATATGCTTTTTAGTCTTTTGGGAATTGTCGTGCTGCTTATTGGATTTTTCATTGCGCTTGCGAGCAGATCTTCATCTGCTTGGGTATGTTATGCTTCTGGATTGCTTGGTGTAGTTTTAATTTCAGGAGCATATTATATAGAAAGATTGAAAGGAAGATTGGAAAATAAGTAAAATATTTTTGCGGGAAATAGTCCCGCTTTTTTGTTTGAATTTTTATTGCCAATTATCAGCCATAACCTAAGCAACCGGCGAAGGGTGTGTGCTTTTTTAAAATTAGTCCCGATTCTTATCGAGGATCCTCGATTGCGAAGCAATCGGGACTGGAGCAACACCTTTTACACCGCAGATTCGTTTTTTAGCTTTCTAATTTGCTCTCTCAATTCCAGTGCTCTTTCGTAATCCATTTTTCTAATGGCTCGATCCATCAGCTTCTGAAGCTGCTTCATGGCATTCTGTCTTGAGCCGTTGGTGAAGAAGATAATTTCATTATTACTATCGCCGTATTTTTGCACTTCTTTTGGGTTGATAGGTAAGTCAAAATCGCCTATTTCTTTAACAATCGTCTGCGGAGTTATCCCGTTTTCTTTGTTATATTTTTCCTGTTTTTTCCGGCGCCTCTGGGTTTCTTTGACGGCAAAGTCAATGGACTTGGTTATTTTATCAGCATACATAATGACGTGACCGTTAACGTTTCTTGCCGCTCGACCCATGGTTTGAATTAAGGTTGTGGCGTTTCTCAAGAATCCCTCTTTGTCGGCATCTAGTATCGCTATCAAAGAAACTTCGGGCAAGTCCAGCCCCTCCCTTAAAAGGTTAACGCCGACAAGAACATCATAATTTCCGAGCCGGAGGTCTTTTATTATTTTTAATCTTTCCAGAGTTTTTATTTCAGAGTGAAGATAATTCACCTTGATACCCTGTTCGGCCAAATGTTCGGACAGATCCTCGGACATTCTTTTGGTAAGAGTTGTTACAATAACTCTTTCCCCCTTGGAAGTTCTGGCTTTTATGTGCTCCACTAAGTGAGGAATCTGGCCTTCTGTGGGTCTTATTTCTATGGTCGGATCTAAGAGACCCGTTGGTCGTATAAGTTGTTCGGCGATGCCGTTTTTGCCGGCCTTATCCATCTCATATTTAGCCGGAGTTGCCGAAGTGTAGATTGTTTTTTGGATTCTTTTTTGGAGTTCCGGAAATTTCAGGGGGCGGTTGTCTATGGCCGAAGGCAATCTGAAGCCATATTCTACTAGGGTGGATTTTCTGGAATGGTCGCCGGTAAACATTGAACGAAGCTGGGGAACGGTAATGTGCGACTCGTCTATTATCGTCAGGAATTCTCCTTTGGACAAAAAGAAATCCAAAAGCGAAAAAGGAGGTTCTCCGGCTTTCCTGAAATCAAGGTGGCGGGAGTAGTTTTCAATTCCGTGGCAGTATCCCGTCTGACGCATCATCTCAATATCTTGCAGAGTTTTTTCCTGAAGACGGGCGGCTTCCTCGAATTTCTTTCCTTTTTTCAAATGTTTCACATGTTTTTGAAGCTCGCTTTTGATATTCTCAATTGCCAGACCTATTTTATCATCCGAGGTTATCCAGTATTTAGCCGGAAATATAATGGTCTCAACTATTTTTTCGTATTTTAAATCTTTCATCTCCAGCTCTTCCGGGTCGGAGATGGAGGCCTGCATAATTTTTTCTATCTTATCGCCTTTGAATTTAATTTTAATGACTTCTTGGGCGCTTGGAGCGACAATCTCTATCTCATCGGTTGTTTTTCTGAAACAGCCCCTTTTTAATTCTATATCAGGAGTATATTGAAGACGCAAAAGTCCTCGTACCATTTCCGACGAGCTTATTTTTTTGTTTTCAAATATTTGTAAGCCGAGGTTTTTATAATCTTCCGGTGAGCCGAGATTGTATATGCATGAAACCGATGCGACGATTATCACATCATCGCGGCTTATCAATGCTTGAGTGGCGGCGTGTCTTAAACGGTCTATCTCTTGGTTTATTTTTGAATCTTTTTCAATATAGGTATCAGTGTGGGGAATATATGCCTCCGGCTGATAATAGTCATAATAGCTAACGAAATAATGAACGGCATTTTTGGGAAAGAATTCTTTGAATTCTTTATAAAGCTGGGCGGCCAGAGTTTTATTATGAGAAATT
>CAZZGH010000069.1:0-3426 GCA_964653875.1 uncultured Candidatus Saccharibacteria bacterium | reverse complement strand
ACTACAACTCAAAGCTCTCCCCTTGCGAGGGAACGACTGCGTCAATTTTGAGATCTGTTTTGGTCTTTTCTGCTAATATTACCGAGGAATCTTCTTCGCCTTGAACCACGAAAACTTTTTTGAGATTCCCGCCGGAACCGGCGCTGGCTATCCATTTAAGCAACATGGCTTGGTCGGCATGAGCGGAATATCCGCCGATAGCATGTATCTTACAATTTACGGCAATCTTCTCACCGAATATTTTGACTTCTTTTTCACCGTCCAAAATCCTGCGTCCCAGCGAACCTTGCACCTGATAACCCACAAACAATATGGCCGAATTAGGATCGGATAAGTATCTCCTCTCATGATGCAGAATTCTTCCACCCATGGACATACCCGAACCGGCAATGATTATTTTCGATCCTTGAATATTATTTATGGACTTTGACTCGCCAACGGTTCTTGTGAATGTCAGACCCGGAAAATTAAAAATATCATCTCCCGATTCAATAACATGATGGGCGGTTTTGTTGAAATAGTTTGAATACTTTTGATAGACCTCCGTAAGATTGGTGGCTAAAGGAGAATCCACAAATATCGGGACTCTCGGTATTTGGTTGTGGTTTATAAGATTATTCAATTCATATAAAAGCTCTTGCGTTCTTTCCATTGCAAAAGACGGTATCATCAACGTGCCTCCTTTGGATAATGTCTCTTTGATTATGTTTTCCAGCATTATTTTCCTGGATGCCCGATCTTCGTGAATTCGAGAGCCATAAGCAGATTCCACTACGGCATAGTCGGCATCTTTGGGGAAAAAAGGAGGTTGAAGTAGCGGAGTCGGAGGATTGCCCAAATCACCGGTAAAATAAATCTTACCGGTCTGACCAATACTATACTGGTCAGACCGGTATAGTACTTCAACAATGGACGAACCCAGTATATGCCCCGCATCATGCAAAACTGCCCTAATTCCGCCTCCAAGATCTATAGTCACTTCGTAATCGAATCCCTCCGCTAATTCCATAACCCCGTCCAAATCTTTTAATTCAAACAATGGTTCGTGATTATCTCTCTTGGCCTCTTCTGTCATTAAAATAAGATTATCAGGCAAAGCCTTCCGGATAAGATCCAGCGTCGGTTTGGAAGCATAGACTTTTCCCCGGAAACCCTCCTTAAATAATTTAGGGAGACGGCCGATATGATCGGTGTGGCTGTGGGTTATAAAAACAAAATCTATTTCCGCGGGATTGTAGGCAAATTTTTCATAATTAAAATCTTCAGAATATTTAGAGCCCTGATACAACCCGCAATCGACTAAAATTTTAATCTCACCCGCATCAAGCAGATAATTCGCCCCTGTCACCGTTTTTGCTCCTCCGTAGAATGTTATGGTCATAAAATGTCTAATTTCTAATTACTAATTTCTAATCAACCAATTAAATAACCGGTGCCTTAATTGAATCATTGGATATTGATTAGGAATTAGATATTAGTCATTAGTAATTTAACTTTATAGCAATAAAGTTGCTAGATATCCGATAACGGACATCGTCGCAATCGGTGGCAAAGCGGCCATCGGTTTACGCTCTTTCTGATTCACAAAAATAAGGTGGGTAATAAATAATCCCGCTAAAGAAAATACTGCCACGATTATAGCGCCAGTAAGAGAGTATTTGACAACTGAACTCGCTAAGACAACAGGCAAGCCGATGTCGCCCGAACCTAATATCATGAACCGGCCTCCGGCTCCGGCTTGAACTTGGGCCTCTTTTTTGTGGTAAAAAAACCCGCCTACCTGCGATGGAATGATAAATCCGAATATGGCTCCGGACTCCATCATCGTCTTTGCCATTTTAATCATATGTTTGGTAACATAAACCGCAACGATATCGTAAAGAGACAAAATTATCATAATCACAACCACTGTTGCGGGAGAAATGGCTAAACCCAGCAAGGATCCAATCCCCGCTACTGCCAAAATTATTCCAATATTATGAACAAGAACATTTCTCACAAACAAAAAAGAGGCGGTAATTAAAAGCGTAGCCAAAATATCCCAGGGCTGACTAAATATCGCGCCTGCTATTATGCTAGTTCCGGAAAAAACTATCAGAACCAAAAATAATTTAAAGGAAAAACTGGTCACTTTTTTATATTTTGAAGAAAATATAAAAAATAACACCAACACCGCCAAAAAAATAGCATCACTCCAGCCAAATCTAATTTCAGGTATTATTAATGGCGTAGATGAAACAATGTTCCGGTAAGCTGAAAAAATACCCACCGCAAGCGTTGTGCCAAACAATACCGCTTCTTTTGAAAACAATCCTAATTTTAATTTCATATTTTTCGCTATTCACTATTCGCTAATAGCTATCTAAACCACGGCTTAGACGGATATTGCTGAATTATGTATTTATATCCTTTCCCTTCCGGAATCTCAATTCGGTTTTCTTTAAGCCAACCATCTATCAGATACCTCTCCGTAGTAGAGATAGTTTTAACTTGGACGCTTTGAGAATTTAAAATGATTGAATCAGAATTAAAATTTTTCAGGGCGATAAAAACCAAACCAATAAAAAATATGGCCAACAAAGATATGTAAACAACACCAAGCCGAGATTCGATTTGTAATGTTAATGGATTTCCGGTCATCTTTCTGTTTGTAGAAAGGGCATCCAGCTGAATTTGGTCGAAGCCCTTACCGAACTATTATTGTTCCAATTTCTTTAGTGTTTCTGTCATTGTGATAATCAAAAATTCCCTTCGCCGAAAAAGTAAAAGAAAAATAACTTCCCTGCGGAACGTCTCCGACACTGCCTAAACCAACTAAAATACTGTCGGGACCGGAAACTATCTTTATCGGAAAGATACCCTCGTTTTTAAATCTTACCGTATCCCCGGCATGGATCCTCAAATTGGTGGGGCTGAATACGCCATTTTTGTAGGAAACTGTATATATTCTTGAAAGAGTAGCTGGGGCGGAAACAGTTTCTGCCGGTATTGGCTGATCAATACCGAGATTTTGAGGCTTGCCCAGCATATTTACTGCAAGACCGAAAAGGACAAGCGTTAAAATAATAAGCATCCAAAAAAGTCCGGGACCATTAATAGCCGGCAGTTTTTTTTGTTTTTTAACAATCAGTTGAGGTTCAAAATCCATATCTTAATATTAGCACAACCCGATTCTAAGTAAATATTACGAAACAAAAATCTCCCTCCAAGGAGATCGGCCGTAAATTTACAGAATCTTCAGCCTTATGGCATTCCAATCTGTATTAGCAATATCGGTACCGAAACAAACCGTAAATGCCCATTGGCGTTCATTCGTAACCGGAAATTTATCAAAAAATTCACCCACTTTTTCGTTTATGAAAATCTTTTTAGGACACGCCATATCCGAGCCGAAGATCATAAAAAGCGTCATGTATTTCAAGAATT
>CAZZGH010000068.1:0-3531 GCA_964653875.1 uncultured Candidatus Saccharibacteria bacterium | reverse complement strand
GCAAAGGTCTCACCCTGCTTTAATCCGCGTAGTTCGCTATAGACCTGATTTCCTTCTGCCTTGCCGCTTTTGCGCAACTCGCCTAATTTGTCGCCAATCTCATTAGTTTTATCAACATATCCCTTGTAAAGCTTACCATGATGAATCTCGATGGTTTTTTGCGAAATTCCTTTTAGCAATCCCGGGTTGTACGCCAATGGTTTTAATTCTTTTTTGGACATTTCATTTTATTCCTAAATATTCATTTACTTTGGTCCTATCGAATCCGATGACTATTTTCCCGTCTATATCTATAACAGGAACCCCGAACTGGCCGGTTTTTTCTATCATTTCTTTTTGTTTTTCGACATCGATGGCTACATTATATTCTTCATACTCTAAATCTTTTGACTTTAAATATTCTTTTGCCATTTTGCAGTAAGCGCAGGATGGCGTTGTGTATATTTTTATTTTATTCATAGGTTTTAGTATATCACATTTTTTAATATTTCATACAATTGACGGACAGAATGAGTAAGTTTAATAGATCGAAGGCATATTGTTAATAATTAATTTTTGTTGTATAGTAGTAAAACTTAATTGAACCTTAAAAAGAGGGCAAATGAGAAAAAAATTGCCTTTCTTGTTGATTTTTTCGATTCTTTTTCTCGTTTTCAGCGCAAACTTAAAATCCCAACAAGACGACCGTTTGGCCGTTTGGATAATGGAAAAGGTTATTGAAAAGTCTTTAGAGAATGAGAAAATCAAACGACAGTATGTTACTTATGATAAATACCAGAGAATCGAAGATCTCACAAAACAGCCGCCGAAAATCAAGAAGGAATCGTATCGCATATACGGAGAAAACGGCTATTCAATGGAGCGTTTGTTCGAAATAACTGATGAAAACGACAAACAAAGACTCGTTGACGAAAAGAGCAAGCAGAGCAAGCTTGATTTTAATGACATGTTGGCAAAAAAATATCTTCCACGGATGACTTTTCGCAAGATTCGAGAAGAAATAATCAATGGCAGAGGATACTTTGTAATAACATTCGAACCAAAGGCGCCTCCCGACCAACTGCCCTCTAAGGATTTATATGACAACGGCATAAATCGTTCTAGCGGAACAATCTACATTGATATGGAAAAGTTCTATCCGTGGAAATTTGAATCGAAATTAGTTGAGGGCTTTTCAGCTTATGTCGTGGGTCAAGCTGAAGATTTTCAAATATCTGTTGAGCAAGAAGAACGATTTGGAATTGTAGTTCCTAAACAAGTTGTTTATACCATAAAATATAAGTTTCTTTGGATAACCACTTACGAGAGAAGAATCAGTACTTACGGAAATCATCGCGATTTGCGTGTAACCGCTCAAAACAAGTGAGCGGTTTTTTAAACAAATGTTTAAGATTTTAAAAAAAGATAAAAAAACAAAAGCCCGTTTGGGTGTTTTAAACACGCCTCACGGCAAAATCCTGACCCCGTCCTATGTATTCGTGGGCACATACGGCAAATTTCGCCACCTGACGCCAAGGGATATTGGAAGAACCAAAGCCCAGCTTGTTATCGCCAATACTTTTCACCTTTGGCAAAAAGCTCTTAGGTCAAAAAAGGGATTTATTCACAAATCGTTCGGATTAAAAATACCGGTAATGACCGACAGTGGGGGTTTTCAGGTTTTATCTTTAGCTTTTGGCGATAAAAATAAGGTCGGAAAATTCATAGCCGATCAGCCCATAACGACATTGAATGTCGTTAGTCCACAGATTATCCACAACAGAAAGAATATAAAAATCACTCAAAAGGGAGTCTATTTCGACTTTAAAGGCAAGAAGTTATTTTTAGGCCCGGAATTGTCAATGAAAATCCAGAGCAAAATCGGAGCTGATATAATTTTCGCTTTCGATCATATCACCTCCCCTCTTGATAATTTTAAATATAACAAAAAAGCTGTAGAGCTAACTGATAAATGGGCAAAGATATGTTTGGAAAAATATAATAAAAACCAGCTTATTTTTGGAATAATCCAAGGAGGAGTATACAAAGACTTAAGGATTAAAAGCGCCAAATCTATCGGTTCGCTCCCTTTTGACGGTTTTGGCATCGGCGGTTCTTATACAAAAAAACAGATATCAAAAATACTGAAATGGATAATTCCTTATTTACCCGAAGAAAAACCAAGGCATCTTTTAGGGGTTGGCAAGGTGGCCGATATCTTTGAAGCAGTTCAAAATGGAATAGATACTTTTGATTGTGTTATTCCCACTCGTGAAGCCCGCCATGGCCGGCTTTATATCAAAACCGGTCACATAGACATCCGCCGAGGGGTTTACTTAAAAGACAAAAAGATAATTGAAAAAAATTGTAAATGCCCAACCTGCTCCCGTAAAATACCGCGTTCTGAAATCAGAGAACTCATAAAAAGTACCGACCGAAATTTAAATGCCGCTGGCCAACGCTGGTGTCTGATGCACAATATATGGTTTTTTAATAACCTCCTTGAAGAAATAAGAAAATCTATTGAAAAAAATAAATTTTTAGAATTTAAGAAAAAATTCCTAAAAAACTTTAAATAACAAAACACCCGCTTAGTAGGCGGGTGTTTTGTTATAAGAAATTAGCTCTTGTGGTATTTTGAAAAAATGTAGAGATAAAGTATCTCTAAAACTCCCAATGTATTCACTAGAAGTAAAACCACAAACCAAACCTTACGGTCATGCTTGGCGGCATGCCAAAGTGCTCGGTATTTCCAGTAAAGCGTCCATACGGCAAGAATCAGAATAATGAATCCGAAGGTCATACCAGCAACGAAAGACCCGCCGAAATTGACCATGCCATTATTCAGCATCCACTCTCTGAACACAGAGGAACCACTCATCATGTTGGACCAACCGCTCATCATGTTGTACCAGCCACCATACCAATTACCCATCATAATTTTAAAATTTATTTTTTAATTTTAATATTTTCGACCTATCTAATTATACCATCTCTTTTAAGTTCCTCCAAAATATCCGCCGGAATCGGTATCTCGTCCCTGACTGGACTTATTCCTGTATATCGCCAGGCTGTAATAATTATTTTTTGTCCTAAATTTTGATTTTTGAATTTTGATTTTTTAATTTTTTGTTGATACATAACCCAAATCTCGGATTTCCAAGATTGTCTAGTTTTCTGGTGCCCACCAGAGGCGAGTGCCCCTACAGGACACATCACAGCAATAGTGCCTTCGGCAATGCCCTTTTCACTTCTTCTGGGATTCCGCATCACTCTTTTTATCCTATCTGCCGACAAACCGTAAAACATCATCTTCCGACCAACATGATTCGTCCAATAATATTTCTCGTCATTTTTCGGAAATTTAAATTCCATGAAGATTTAGAAATTAGTAATTAGGTATTAGAAATTTAAAATAAAAAACCGACTCTTTCAAGTCGGTCTTTTATTTTAGTAGTCTCTGCCACCGCCTCCGAAGCCTCTGCCTCCACCACGGTTGAAACCTCCGCCTCGGTTGAAACCTCCGGCTGGTCTGGGTGGTCGATCTGTCAT
>CAZZGH010000067.1:0-3670 GCA_964653875.1 uncultured Candidatus Saccharibacteria bacterium | reverse complement strand
ACACCTCCCTTCAGAAATACTAATTATTTTCACCTACAAAGTATAACATTTCGGCCCATGGGCGAGCATAAAAAATGTGGATAACAACCCCATGTCAAGGCGACGCCTTGACATGGTAGAGCTAAAGATTAAAATAAAAACATGTCCCGACCAACTAACTTTTTTGCACCAAACGAATGGTATCACTGCTATAGCCGTGGCATTGATAAGCGCATGGTATTTGAAAACATGTCAGATTACTAACGTTTTATTTCACTACTTTATCTTACAAACACGACCACAACGCTCCACAGAAGCAACTTGAAAAACCTCAAATATGATGAAATATTTACTGTTCCACGCAAAGAACCACTTGTTGGTATTGGTGCTTACGCACTTATGCCCAATCATTTCCACCTACTTCTCTACGAAAAAAATTCCGGCGACATTTCAAAGTTTATGCAAAAATTAGGAACCGCGTATACTATGTATTTCAATATAAAACATGAAAGAAGTGGCGGATTATTTACAAAACCATTTCGCGCGCGGCATATTTCAGATGATAACTATTTTCAATATGTTATTGACTATATTCATCTTAATCCCTTGGAATTTTTTGAGTATGAATTGAAAAAAGACAATCCCATGTCAAGGCGACGCCTTGACATGGGATTACGCCTTGACATGGGATTAGTTACTAAACTTGAATCCTATCAATTTTCAAGTCTACCCGATTTCAACGGAATACTTCGACATAGTAAAGTACTTCTTGGAAAAGAGGTTTTTGAAATATATCAAAAAAAGACAACAAAACAGATGGTGGAAAATGCTCTTGCCTACGCAGAAACATTTTCCGACCAACCCGACTAATTCTATGTCAAGGCGTCGCCTTGACATAGCTGAAAACCGCCCTTAAGGGCGGTTTTGTCAAATTTTTACTATGTTATTTATTTACTTCCTGAATAATATTTACTCTTTCATTTACAACCATACCGCCTGGACCAAGTTCCTGGACTGTCATGATCAATCCTTCCGATGTAGCAGCAAGATTAATTTTTACTCCCGAGCCGTCTTGTTCTATTGAAGATACAAGGGCTTTGTTCCATGCAGTTCCTCCGACGGTGTTTTCTTTCATTCCTACTCCTGCAGGAATATCAGATTCAACTCTGGTCTTATATTCTTTACCATCCTCCATTGTTATATCTGCATCGATAACTTTTTTACCATCAACAATATCGTCACCGCCTTTGATGTGTTTAATGGTAAGGGCCTGCTTTTCTCTTTGAAGTTTCTTGTTCATATCCGCATTCCTTTGCTGTTCTTGCTCTAACATTTGTTCGGTCACGGCCTTACTTTTTTCTATATCCTGATCTTCTGTATAGTGCTGAACGGCTTCGTAACTGCCAAAAGTCAACAGTCCGGACAAAGCGAGTGTTCTCAATGTTTCCCACATTCTACTTTTTTTCTCTGGGCTAATTTCTTTTTCTTTATCTTCAACACTTACGACTGATGGTGGTTTTTCCATATTTTTTAATTTATTTTGTTATTTTTATTATACTACAGAAATCTGGCGATGAGGAGTGCCACGATGTTTGCCACTTTAATCATCGGATTAATGGCTGGGCCGGCGGTGTCTTTGTAGGGGTCGCCTACCGTGTCCCCTGTTACGGCCGCTTTGTGGGCATCAGAACCTTTGCCGCCGTAAGCGCCGTCTTCAATAAATTTCTTAGCATTATCCCAAGCCGCTCCGCCGGAGGTCATAGAAATTGCAATAAACAATCCGGTCACGATAACGCCAACAAGTAGTCCTCCGAGAGCTTCGGGGCCCAGAATAAATCCAACAAGCACCGGAATCACTATCGGTATCAAGGCCGGCACTATCATTTCACGCAAGGCCGCCTTGGTCACGATATCAACCGCAGTTGAGTAATCCGGCTTCGCAGTACCTGCCATAATTCCACCAATTTCTCTAAATTGCCGGCGTACTTCATCAACCACAGAACCCGCCGCCTTTCCAACAGACTGCATTGCAAGCGAACCGAACAAATACGGCATCATTCCGCCGATAAATAATCCGATGAGAACATTAATGTTGGAAAGTTCAAATACTACCGTTCGTCCGAATTCCAAAAGTTCTTGCGTGTATGCGGCAAAAAGCACCATCGCCGCCAATCCCGCCGAAGCAATTGCATAACCTTTCGTAACCGCCTTAGTAGTATTACCTACCGCATCAAGCGCATCGGTGTGCTGGCGGACTTCTTTGGGCAATCCTGCCATCTCGGCGATTCCGCCGGCGTTATCAGTAATAGGACCGAAAGAATCTATCGCTAAAATAAGTCCCGTCAAAGAAAGCATGCTCATTGTAGCCAATGCGATTCCATATAATCCGGTTATCGAGTAGGCCATAAACATCGCGCCGGCAATTACCAGCACCGGCAATGCGGTTGATTCCATTGAAACAGCCAAGCCGGCAATAATATTTGTGCCGTGGCCGGTAGTCGAGGCCTTGGCAATTTTTTTAACCGGGCTGAATTTTTTAGAAGTATAATAATCGGTTACCAAAACCATCAAAGCCGTAACTGCGATACCAATCAATAACGACGAGAACAGCGCTCCACTCTCTACTCCGCCCAATGTCATATTTCGAGTAAACCAATAAAACAATCCGACAAGAATAACCGCCGTTGCGCCAAGTCCCTTATAAAGAGCTGCCATAATCCCACTAGTTAATTTAACAAACAAAGAACCGACAATTGAAGCAAACACGCCAAGCGCTCCGATGAATAACGGAAACTCAACCACAGAGGTTGAACCTCCGTAAAGCAAACTGCCGAGCAACATTACCGACAAAGCCGAAACGA
This sequence comes from uncultured Candidatus Saccharibacteria bacterium, assembly GCA_964653875.1. Taxonomy (GTDB): domain Bacteria; phylum Patescibacteriota; class Minisyncoccia; order 2-02-FULL-40-12; family GWA2-44-9; genus 2-01-FULL-41-26. The sequence continues at coordinate 830 of CAZZGH010000067.1, read as the reverse complement.
CATATGTTTCAAAAACATCGGCCGCCATACCGGCGCAGTCCGAAACATTGTCTCCTACCTGATCGGCAATGACCGCAGGGTTTCTCGGATCATCTTCAGGAATTCCGGCTTCAACTTTTCCGACAAGGTCAGCCCCAACATCAGCGCCTTTGGTAAAAATACCGCCACCCAAACGAGCAAACACAGAAATAAGGGATGCGCCAAAACCCAAACCGATAAGAGCTTTAACATCACCGCTCCACCAGTAAAAACCAGTAAGAGACAATAACGCCAAACCAACTACGAAAAATCCGGTGACAGCACCACCCTTAAAACCCATATCGAATGCGCGGGCCAAACCATGCTTAGCTTCTTCGGCTACGCGACCGTTAGCTCTGACAGCTATCATCATGCCGATATATCCTGCCAATGCAGACGCAACGGCACCAACAACAAATCCGACCGCGAGCGGAAACCCGAGCCATTTCCATAATATTAAAACAGCAACAACGCCAACAAAAAAGACGGTTCTATTCTGTCTTTTTAAATATGCCGATGCTCCTTCCTGAATGGCTTTTTGGATAGAAACCATTTTTTCATCTCCAGGTGATTTTTTCAAAACCCCCCAAATTAAAAACGCGCCATATCCTAACGACGCCACCGACGCCAACAGAGAAAGTAATAATGTATTCATAGGGACTAATTTATCAGAATTTCAGGAATTATTCAAGAAAGCTCCGCTCCTAGCCACATACCCCCGACTCGACCGATAGTCGCCTCGCTCCAGCGGCTCGGCGCTATCTACATGCTCGGCATTTCGAAGAACCAAGCCGAAATGCCTGCGCAAGTTC
>CAZZGH010000066.1:0-3785 GCA_964653875.1 uncultured Candidatus Saccharibacteria bacterium | reverse complement strand
TATATTTTGAAGGATGTTTTAATTATCTTTATTTTTGCCTTGATAATTGCTTCTGCGATAGCACCCTTTGCTAATTGGCTCGATGAAAAAGGGTTTCCGCGTCTTTTGGGTGTTTTACTTTTGTATTTGGTGGTCCTTGCTTTGGTTGTGGGTGTTTTATCGCTTATTATTCCGTTTGTTTCTCAAGATATTAGTCAGTTGACTTCTACTTTGCCTCAACTTGTGACGAAGGTCTCTGTTTCTTTAGAGAAGGTTCAGCAAGGCTCGCCGCAGTATCTTGATTTTCTAAGCGAGATCCAGAATATTCTTCAAGGGTTTTCCGATTATCTTCAGCAGTCGTCTCAATCTGTAATTGGTTTGATAATAAGCGTCTTTGGGGGCGTAATGTCTGCTGTTGCTATTTTGATAATTTCGTTTTATTTATCAGTTACCAAAAAAGGCATCGAGAATTTTTTGGGTTCTATTGTGCCTGAAAAATATGAAGATTACGCCATAGATCTTTGGAAAAGAGCGGAGTTCAAAGTTGGTCTCTGGCTTCAGGGTCAATTGCTCTTAGGATTGGTAATGGGTCTGCTTGCTTATGTTGGCCTCTCATTAATGGGAATTAAATTTGCCTTGATTCTTGGTTTTCTTGTGGCAATACTTGAAGTAGTTCCGATGGTTGGTCCAGTTATGGCTGCGATTCCGGCTATATTTCTTGCCTTTCTTCAGTCGCCAGCATTGGGTTTATGGGTGATAATATTTTACATAGTAGTCCAGCAACTTGAGAATCATATTTTAGTTCCTGTGGTGCTTGGCAAGACGGTTGGTTTAAATCCTGTGGTTGTTATTATTGCTCTTTTGATAGGCCAGCAACTTGCCGGGATTCCTGGCATGATACTTTCGGTTCCCGTGGCCACAATAATTGTGGAAATGACGGATGATTTTGCTAAACACAAAGACTCCCGCCGCCAGTCTGTTTAAAATGTTATACATCGTCGCTACCCCCATCGGTAACCTTGAAGATATTACTCTTCGAGCGATAAATGCATTAAGTAATGCCGACCTTATACTTGCCGAGGACACCCGGATTACTAGGACGGTCCTAGTAAGATACAATATAAAAAAGGAAATTTTAAGCTATCACCAGCATAGTGGTTTTAAAAAGATAGACCGTATTATTGAGTTACTGAAAGAGGGGAAAAATTTGGCTTTGGTGACCGATGCCGGAACTCCGGGAATAAATGATCCGGGAGGATTTTTAATAAATGAGGCGTTGAAAGCGATACCAGATTTGAAAATTGTACCGATACCGGGGCCGAATGCGGCTATTGCGGCATTAAGCATCAGTGGATTTCCGACGGACGAATTTGTTTTTCTTGGTTTTCCGCCCCACAAAAAAGGCAGGCAGACATTTTTTAAAAACATTTCGGACATTGATAGCACTATTGTGTTTTACGAATCCAAGCATAGAATATTAAAAGCCCTGGAAAATTTGGAAAAATTTTCCGGAATAGGTAACCGGAAAATGGTGATTGCCCGTGAATTAACAAAGCAGTTCGAGACAATATACAGGGGGACATTGGCCGAAATAAAACTTCGCCTAACCGAGAAAAATCTCTTAGGAGAATTTGTGGTGGTAGTCAGTCCTAAATAAAAATATGCCGGAAAAATTTTCAACAATTAAACCAGAACAAGTTAAGGGCGAAATTCAACTCGAAGAAGTTGCCGAGCTTGAAGTGCCGATTAAAAAAATTATAGAAAAAAATAAAAATAGGATTGAAAACGGCGAGTACGGACTTATTATCGGCGACGATGTTTCTGGAAGAATACCCGCCTTGATACTTGGTAATTTTATAAAAAAAGTTTCAGAAGCAAACGGGATGAAAAAGCCAGAGATCATCTTTATTCCTGGTAAAATGAAGAGCTTTAGCATAATTCCCGGGAGGACTCCAACTATTAAAAGACTAACAAAACACTTATCAAAATACGGAGCAAGTAAAGAAAAAAGAGTTTTAATTGTTACCGATACAATTGTAACCGGCAATTCACTTAGGACGTTAGTTCAGCTTTTGTATAAATCGGGATATGTGTGTGATATTGCCACAGTCGGCGTAGAAGAACCTGACGACCCTGAACATCAAAAGGAGAGAGAACACAATCTAATCGGCGTGGAAATCATTTCTGGAGAGTACGAGGGCGGGGGTTACGGAAGGCATACCCCTGGAGTATATAAACAGAAGCTTTTATCGGGCGTATATAAAAGAACCGGAGAAGAAAAGTCAAAACGAGTTAAAGATAAAGAGGTGGATGTGGGTGCCAGAGAAGCCGTGCAAGATTATATTGAGCAAGGGCGAAAGGATTCAAATATAGTCGTTGACCATTTAATTGATTGGTACGGATCCCGAAAACAGGAAAAAGGATAAATTTGGTTATTTTTAGGTTTTATGATATGTTTATAATATGTCAGTTATCACTATCCCCAAACAATTAGCCCAAAAAGATGACCTGGTTGTTATACCAAAAAGCGAGTATCTTGAATTTTTAAGGTTGCGAGGTTTGATTAAGGAGGTAAAACCCACCAAGGTGGAGTTAAAAGCTATTGAAAGAGGCCGACGAGCAATAACAAGGGGCGATTTTGTAACCTTAGATGCATTGAAAAAAGAACTTGGTTTTTAGTTATGTGGCAAGTTCATGTTGTGGGTAATGCCAGAAAACGACTCAAAAGATTCCCTAAATTTGACCAGAAGCGTATTCTTGACGTTCTGGAAAATTTAAGAAAAAATCCTTTTGTTTTGGATGTTGCCAAATTAAAAGGCAAAGACAATATGTGGCGTCTGCGGATTGGCAACTATCGTTTATCCTTTGAGCTTTTTCAAAAAGAAAAGGCCGTTTTTATTTATAGTATTAAAAGACGAACAAGCACGACTTATTAAAATGAATAAATTTTATATAACAAGTACATTGCCCTACACAAATTCCGATCCCCATATTGGTTTTGCGTTGGAGATTATTCAGACCGATGTAATTGCTCGCTATCACCAACTTCTGGGAGAAGAAGTATTTTTTAATACTGGTACAGATGAGCATGGGTTAAAAATCCATCGGGCTGCCATTAATGCTGGTGTCTCAACGCAGGAATATGTAGACAAAATTGCAGACAGATTTAAAAAATTGATGGACCTATTAAATATTAGTAATTCATATTTTGTCAGAACTACCGATGGCAATCATATAGAAGCGGCCCAGGAGTTTTGGCGAAGGTGTGATGCCGCCGGAGACATCTATAAGAAAAATTACAAGATAAAATATTGCGTTGGTTGCGAGCTTGAAAAAACAGATTCTGAACTTGAGGATGGTCATTGTCCGATACATCCGAACTTAGAGATCGAAGAGATAGAAGAAGAAAACTATTTTTTCCGGTTTTCTAAATATCAAAAACCACTGCTTAAGTACTACAAAGAAAATCTCAATTTTGTTATTCCACATTTTAGATTTAACGAGATAAAAAGGTTTGTTGAAGACGGCTTGAAAGACTTTAGTATTTCCCGTCTTAAATCAAAAATGCCTTGGGGGGTTCCAGTACCGAATGATGAGGAACAATCAATGTTCGTGTGGTTTGATGCGTTAGTGGGGTACATTTCTGCTCTAGGTTGGCCTCATAATACTGAAAAATTTAATTCATTCTGGCCTGGCATACAAACTGCCGGTAAAGATAACCTTCGCCAGCAGTCGGCGATTTGGCAAGCGATGCTCATGTCTGCCGGTTTGCCGAATTCAAAACAGATTTTAATTCACGGCTTTAT
>CAZZGH010000065.1:0-3867 GCA_964653875.1 uncultured Candidatus Saccharibacteria bacterium | reverse complement strand
AGTCGGTTAAACATATTGATATACTACCATAGCAAAATCATTATCAACAATCAAAGAATTGCTGACACAACCTCCATGCATGACTGCGGGGTGCTCCTTTTCTAAAATATTGCTAATTTTATAAAAGGGCACACCCTCCGCCGGTTGCTTCTGTGGTTGAGTGGCGATTGGCAATAAGGGTTCAAAGTTTTTAAGCATAGCCTCATCATTTCGAATCACTTTGACAAGGCGAGTCAGGAGCTGAAGTTGGTTGGATATGTATTCCAAAATAATAGGTCGAGCGCCCCGCCTATCGTAATGATGGACGGGGAGGCAAGCGAGGGTCACCTGTTATTTTGGCTTAATACATACCAATCATACTGAAGCGTATGACGAGACGAGGAATCGTGATGAGAAGTGATGAGGTGGAGCTTAGATATTTTTTGTAATCTCTGTCAACTTAACGAGTTTGAAATCTTTTTCATTGCGAAATTTGACCTCAACGCTGTCTTTTTCTAAAGTTTTTTTGCTGACCACAATTCTGATTGGGCAGCCAATAAGATCAGCATCGGCAAATTTTTCTCCGGCAGTTTTGTCTTCCCGATCATCATACAAAACCTCTGCACCTGATCTTTGCAAATTATTATAAATTTTGCCCGCCTCTTCATTTTGTTCCAATGAAATCAAGTGAACTTTATACGGTGCAATATTTTCGGGCCAAATTATCCCGTTAGCGTCATTATGAATTTCCACAACAGTCGCCATCAGTCTGCTTATGCCTATTCCATAGGCACCCATAATTACCGGTTTTTTATTGTCGTTTTCCCCCGTAAAATCCAGCCCCAAAGCTTCAGAATATTTCGTGCCCTGATCAAAGATATTGCCGACTTCAATAGATGTTTTTTCTTCAATTTTACCACCACACTTGGGACATCCGTCTCCGTTCTTCAGTTTTGTAATCTCTTTGTTCTCTGCATATTCACATTTATCGCAAACATAAATTACATCTTCACCGATATCAGATAGGACTTGAAATTCATGAGTAAATTTATCAGTAAAAACACCTCCGGCGGCAATAGTATAAATTGCTTTCAATCCACAACGATTAAAAACCTTATGGTATGCCTCGGCAACCCGCTTGTAGTATTCTCCCAGATCATTTTCTGAAGAATGAAAACTATACAAATCTTTCATCATAAATTCACGCCCCCTTAATAATCCGGATTTTGCCCTTGGTTCGTTTCTAAATTTGGTTTGAATTTGATAAGCAGCAAACGGCAAATCTTTGTACGAATTAACATATTTGGAGACTATCGCTGTTAAAACCTCCTCATGGCTCCAGCCTAAAACATAATTTGACTATTTATCATTTAGACCTTTCGCAAAAAATCCGACATCCAAATTCCACCTTCCGGTCGGCTCCATGTACTTCTTTTCCACCAATGCCGGCATAAACATCTCCTGGCCATCAACGGCATCCATCTCTTCTCTGACGATATTTATTATTTTCTGAGCAACCTTCCAACCAAGAGGCAAAAAAGAATAAACACCCGCAGAATTCTTAAAAACAAACCCGCCCCGAATCAAAAGCTGGGCATTCTTTGCCTCTTCGTCGCTTGGCGCCTCCCGAACTGTTTTTGTAAATAATTGGGATAACCGCATGTTAATTTCTAACCTTGATGACTTTTTCTGCCTGAAGTCTCTTAAATTCACGCTCATAAAATTCCTTGAGACTTGTACTTAAAAAAATACTATTATAATACGAGTAAGACGGACCCATTCTTTCTGTGACCAATCCAAATAATTTATGCAATGAATCTTCAACTCGTTGATAGTCATCAGAAAAATCTTTTGGGACAAACCTTCGGTCTGATTCCCTTTTTGCTATTTCTGTTTTTCTTTTTACTTCCGACTCTGTCTCAACTGAATCTAAATCAACAAATCTTCCATCAAGAATTATATTATGCTCTGTTAGGTAACCGCTTACCCATTTATTATGGCGCATGCGAGCTAAATTTAAAGCTGTGGTTAAAACAAGCCACTCAAAATAATCTTTGTAGCTAAAACCGTCGGGATCACGGCCTAACTCTTGCGCAACCATATTTTTGGCATCCAGCAATATTCTTCGAGCTGCCTTATTATTTTCTGGATTGTAAGAAGAGAGAGCCTCAACAACATCATGAATTCGCCATCGGACTCCAAATGCTCTTATTTCTATAACTGGTTCATCTTCTTTTGACAAAATACCCTTATTTTTTGCTTCAGTAACGCTAATTTTGTTACCGCTTGCATCAATAATTTCTTTTAAATCCACAACAGCTATAACTCTATGTGTTCTAATGCCTGCTTTCAAAAATTTTTCAGAATAGTTAACGTCCCTTCTTATAAGCTCTTGGTTTGCAATTCCAGTACTGCCACCAAAATAGCTAAATTCTGACCGTTTGCCCGATGTTTCACCATAGTGACCTTCTACCGGAGCCACTTTTATTTCTACATTTTCCCAATTAAAAGACAAATCCCTTTGAATAAATCCCGTTCCCTTTAAGTCAATGTCCCTATACAGTCGCCCATCCTTATCGCTGAATATAACCCTTCCTAATATTCCCGATCTGGTATGGGAACCTGAAACCTCTAAGTTAAAAGTAGATTGGTCTTCTTGAGGATTGGGTGTCAAAAACATTCCTAATTTCGTCGGCTCGCCTACTCTAAGATCAAAGGGTAGATTCATTTTATTGTTTACCCAACTAACCTCATTGGCCACTTCAACGGCGGGCAGTGTTTCTCTGTTTTCTTTTAATTTTTCTCCACCAATGCCGGTAGGTAGTTGTCTTTCAATTTTTTCTTTCATTTTTAGAAGAATCTTATGATGTCTTTGGCAGTAACATAAACCATCAGCGCTATCAGAAATGCGAAGCCGACGGCATTAACCAACTGCTCGGCTTTTTTGTTTACCGGTGAACCCTTAAGCTTCTCTATAATTATAAGCAAAGCTCTGCCTCCATCCAAGGCCGGAAAGGGAATAATATTCAATACGGCCAAATTTATAGATATGAGAGCGGTAAACTGCATCAAATAATTTATCCCCATTCTCGCAGCCTGACCTGTAAGGGTGGCTATACCAACCGGACCGGAAACATCAGCGATAAGTTTTCCTTTCAAAAGAAGTGTTTTAAACAACATGAAATATCCGATGACCGTATTCATCGTAAGAATAACCGCATCATATACGCCTCTCCAGACCGCTTCATACCACGGATAAGAGACAACGCCAGTAAGCGCTAAAGAAACACCCAACGCCCCTTGTCCGGCCGGAGGATTTACTCTCGGAACAATTTCTTTTTCTAAAGTTTCTTTATTTCTTTGTATTATGATCGTTACGGATTGACCGGCATTTTCGCGTATTAAGGTTTGGACATCTTCCGCATTAGAGATTTCTCTAAACAAACCACCTAGTTTAAAACCTCTGACTTCATCCAGAAGCTTCAAGCCTGCTTGATCCGCAGGACTGTCTTTAGAGATCTCTATTATCTGAACTTCCTTATCCCTGGCAACGGATGCGGTCTTATCATCAACCAATCCTATTCTTAACCCGAAAAAGTTGGTAACCATAAGAAAAATAACCGCCAAAAAGAAATTCATGGTCACTCCGGCAATAATGACCTTGAGCCGCAGACCGGCAGGCTTGGAAGAAAAGCTTCTCGGATTATCCCGCTGTTCTCCTCCTTCACCAAGGATTTTAACAAATCCGCCGAAGGGAATCAGATTTATGGAATAGACCGTCCCACCCTTCTTGACGCCCCATATTCGCGGCGGGAATCCAAAACCGAATTCCTCCACTTTCATCCCCGCTCTTTTGGCAAAAATAAAATGCCCAAACTCGTGGACAAA
>CAZZGH010000064.1:0-3870 GCA_964653875.1 uncultured Candidatus Saccharibacteria bacterium | reverse complement strand
GGCAGGGCCAATAGAGAATGTTGGAAAATTTTGTTGGGTAAGATTTATAATTATTTTATTAAAAACCCAGTGATATTATAAATTATATGTAGTTTCTTTCCTACGCCCTACTTTTAAAATAAATGTTTGATTATTTCTGATCTGATAGATTACTCTGATATTGCCCTTTCTAACCCTAAAAATATCGCTGGTCCCCTTAAGTTTCTTTATATCCAAATTATGAAAACGCCCCAATTGGAGCGCCTTGACAATGTTTTTTATTTGGTCCTTTTCTTTAGAGTTTAACTTACTGAGTATTTTCGAGATTTTATCCATAATTAAAGCTTCGCTAGTAATTCTTTAGCGGGTATGCCGCCCTTTCTAACCTTGGTAAAATCGATGATCGTCTCCCACAATTCCTCATCTTCATCGAGAGAAGAAATCTTAAATAAAGGCTTTGACTTCTTTACCACAACGAAAGATTCTCCCCTCTCAACTAAAGAGGCATATTTTTGCATATTTTCTCTTAATTCCTTAAGGCCTAAAATGTGTGTTTTCATAATATACTAAGTTTATCTTAAGATAAACTTAAAGTCAAGGGCTTATTGTGGAAAACTTTATTCCAGGAAATCTATGGGTATTTTATACAAAATCCCTTAGATTTTGAGTTTAACATAGTTTTTGCTAATTAAAAAGCCGATATAAGTCGGCGATTATTGCAGCGGTAACTCATCAAAATAAAGACCTTGTCCCAGGTAGCCAGGAATAACTTCCTCTACGTCTTTACGGCTAATCGGATGAACGAGGTCAAAGACCACTTCACGCTGCCTCAATCGTAAAGGAATATTGTGAAGTGCACCCATAAAACATAATGTGGATAAATCGCTTCGACCTATATAACACATCTTACGTGCAATGTATTGATCACGATCGATGAGAAGCTCTTTTGCTGTTTGGTCATCGAGCTCACAATCTCTAGCAAGACCCTCCCAAAGAGATATAATTTCGGGATCTTCTGTCCCCCACACTCTTGCTCCTTTAGAGCAAAGATCGGCAATAATTTTATGAACTTTATATCCTTGTGCAGCCATTTTCTTACAAATATCAAGGGCTTCAATACAGCTCATTCCTCTTGCATCAACTAAGCCGTCCAATTTAATATGTAGTTTTGAAAGATCCTGGCCGGAATCTGCCAAAAAATGAGGAATTCGGACCTGAAGCATAGTTTCAAAGTCGTCTACCTGTTTAACCTGCCTAACTAAAGCGTCTCTACCTTTGTGAATGCCGTACAACATCATATTTCCTAAACCCATATCATGAATAATCGGTACGTAATAAAGTGCGCCCATGGACACCTCCCATTGTGAATATGCATATAATATATATCAAAAGATTGACTATGTGTCAAGTTTAATGTTTTCCCATCACCTTGCTTTACTCTGCCGAAGTTTTAACGAAGGCAAGGCCCCCTCCAAAAAAGATGTTTTTGGGAAACTCAAATCAACTCAATTAACTACACGATTCCTTGGTTATTTCATCCTGACCATTCTCCTTGGGCAGCGCCACGGACTCTCAAAGTAAACTGCTTTACTTTGAGAACGAATTTTAGAGAGCGTCTATTGCCGCCTCGGCATAGCGAACGACCTCTTGAGCAAAGCGAAAGAGTGTAAAATTCGGGAGAACATCGCGAAGCGTGTTCGATTCCTGCGAGCTTCTCGCAATTATAAATAGAGCCCACTTTGGTAAGTAGGCTTTATTTATAACGTGCAGCGCCACGGAGAATCGAACTCCGCTTCCATGCTTGAGAAGCATGTGTCCTAACCGATAGACGATGGCGCCATAACTCAAAATAATTATTATTTTAACACAATTTTAATTACTTGACCAGCCACTTTTTTGACTGCCTGACGAGGAGTTCTTTTTTCTTTTCCGGCTCCGCCATGATTTCCTCCACGATTTTTTCCATCCTCATCCCCTGCGAACCTTTCACCAAAACCAAATCCCCCATTGCCTCGCCGGAAGGCGAGTTCTTGATTAATTCTCTAACTTTCAATTTCGCCTCATCCGATGTCTCAAATTTATGGATATTCTCCGCCGGCATCTGATTAAAAGCACTGTCGGCAATAAACTTGGCCTTTGCTCCTACACAAACCAACAGATCAACAAAACTTCCGGCCATATTGCCAATTTCCTGATGGGCTTGAATGGAATATTTACCCAACTCAAGCATATCTCCTAAAACAGCAATTTTGCGCTGACCATGTAAGTCTCGAAGTGTTTCCAGGGCAAGGTGAGTCGATAAAGGGGATGCATTATATGTATCGTCTATAATTGTGGAATTTTTAATTCCTTTCAATATTTTTAATCTTCCTTTCGGCCCTTGATATTCGGAAAGAGTTTCGCTTATGTCTACCAAGTTCATCCCAAAAATGACTCCGACCGCCGCCGCTGCGGCGGCGGCATAGCCTTGAGATTTACCCAAAGAGCCGTTTAATTTAAATGGCACAAAACTATCATTGTAATTTACTTTAAAACTAACTCCTTCTGGTCTCTCATTAGAAATCAGAAATTCTAAATTAGAAATTTTAATATTCGCTCCTTCGCCAAATCCATACATAAATATTTTTGCCTTTGTTCTTTCTCTCATTTCAAGAACAGCCAAATCGTCAAAATTCAAAACCGCAAAATCAGAAGCTGAAAGCGCTTCAATAAGCCGACCTTTTTCTTTAGCCACGCCTTCCGGGCCTGAAAAAAATTCTACATGAACAGGGATTTCTCCAATCGCAGTTACCACTCCGACATGCGGTTTAAACTTGGCAGCTAACCGCTTTATGTCGCCCGGTCTATCGGCGCCATACTCGAGAACAAGCACTTCAGGATAATTTGAATTGAAAAGACCAAAAATAGCCTTAAAAAAGGTTTTTATTCCAAAAACTAAACTGCCGCCTTTTTCATAATATTCATCAGCCGAATCGCTAATAATGTTAAATGGCAGACCTATTTCATTATTTAAGTTCCCTCCGCCAACCCTGACCTTTTTAACTCTGCCGACAACCAAACCAATCGCCTCTTTTGTAGATGTCTTCCCGACATTTCCGGTAATTGCAATTATTTGCGGCTTGAACCGCCACAAATACATTTTGGCCAATATTTCTACGATTATTTGAGATATTTTATACATAAATTATTTTCTGGTTGGCCAGGAAGTGAAAATTCGAGTTGGCTTCGCCATTTTTTATTCTCGAATTTCTACTTCCTGGTTGGCGGAATTTTATAGTAATTAATTAAAAACTGCGCAACTTCCCTGAATGTCGGAGATAAGCTATCGGCGGCAAACTGAATTCCTTTCGGCCGATCCATTTTTATTAAGATGACAAATCTGGGATCGTAAGCAGGTCCAAACCCAAGAAAGTTATGAATAAACTCATTTTCATCATAACCGCCTTTTCCGTCAGGTATTTGAGCCGTTCCTGTTTTACCGGCTATATCATACCCCTTAATTTTGGCTTTATCAAAGCCATTATCCACCACCCCAACCAACATTGTTTTTAGTTTGCTTGATGTTTTTTCTGAAAAAGGAATGCTCATTATTTCTGGCTTGGTAACAATTTCTTCTCCCCCTTCTTTGATTATTTTTTCAACAATATAGGGTTTCATAAGTTTTCCGCCGTTTGCGATAGCGGAATACGCGTTTATAAGTTGGATTGGCGTAACCGCAACCCCTTGCCCGAATGACGCCGTCAGATAATTAATTTTTCTTCCGCTGTAAAGATTGGTGATGTCACCATTAACCTCGCCCGGCAAATCTATGCCTGTTTTTTGTCCAAATCCGATATTTATTGAATAATTAAGAAAATTATCATCACCCACAAGATTTTCTCCAAACATGGC
>CAZZGH010000063.1:0-3915 GCA_964653875.1 uncultured Candidatus Saccharibacteria bacterium | reverse complement strand
ATTTGTCCGAAGGAGACCGAAGGCGCAGGCAATAGGTCGAAAATGGGGAGGGGTGGAGTGCCTATCTCGGCCTTTTCATCGTTAAACTAACTTTGCCCATATCATCCACGGCTTTAACCCAAACATGAACTTTCTGGCCAAGTTTTAGGACATCGGTAATCCGGTTTACTCTTTCGTTGCTTATCTCGGATATATGAACCATTCCGTCCTTGCCGGGAAGAATTTCCACAAAAGCCCCGAAGTCCCTGATGCTTACAACTGTGCCGTCAAATTCATCTCCGGGTTTTACTTCATAAGTAACTTCTGCGATAAGAGCCAAGGCCTTTTTCATTCCTTCCGGAGTAAGCGAGGTGACAAATACCGAGCCGTCATCTTCAATATCTATTTCGGCTCCCGTTTTTTCTATGATCTCGTTGATTATCTTGCCGCCCGGACCGATAAGAGCGCCGATTTTGGCAGGGTTAATTTTAACCGTCTCAACTCGAGGCGCATGAGGTGATAATTCCGAGCGATGGGTAGAGATTGCCTTTTCCATGGCCGCCAATATCTCCAAACGAGCTTTCTTGGCCTGCATTAGTGTTTCCTCAACTATCTCAACCGTAATTCCTTCCACTTTTACATCCATCTGCATACCGGTGACGCCATCTTTGGTTCCGGCAACTTTCAAATCCATATCTCCATGATGATCTTCGGGCCCTTGAATGTCGGTAAGGATTTTGTATTTATCATTCTTCTCATCTAACATCAAACCCATGGCAATACCGGCAGCGGGGGATTTGATAGGAACTCCTCCGTCCATCAAAGCAAGCGAAGAACCGCAAACAGAGGCCATAGATGAAGAACCATTGGAAGAGAGGATTTCCGAAACAACTCTAATTGTGTACGGGAATGCATCCTTAGCGGGAATTATTGGTTCAAGAGATCTTTCAGCCAAAGCTCCATGCCCAATTTCACGCCGCCCGCCTCCGCCCATACGGCCGACTTCTCCGACACTGAAAGGAGGGAAAACGTAGTGGTGCATAAAACGCTTCTTGGTAAGATCAATTTCCATTGTTTCTACCCACTGTTCAAGTCCGGGAGCAGCCAAAGTCAAAACAGAAAGGGCTTGGGTTGTACCGCGGTTGAAGAGTCCTGTTCCGTGCGAGTGAGGGAGAATGCCAACTTCCGCGTTCAGCGGCCTTAATTCATCAACTTTTCTGCCATCCGGCCTCTTTTCTTCAGTAATAATATTCCTGTGGACAATGCGATCTATTTCTTCTTCGTAGACAGACCCGGCTTCATCAATTTTTTTACCTAATTCCGGATGCTCTTTGTATTGTTCTTTAATATAATCAATTAATTCCTCTTTAACTTTTCCGAGACCTTCGTAGAACTCCGACTTATTTTTCCCCGGGGCATATAAAGTCTTTTCCAGTTTAGGATCGGCAAAATTCCTGACAGCTAAAACAAGTGCTTCATCGTGCATGAACACTGATAACTCTTTTTTCTTAGGGGCCAGCTCTTTAGCAATCTTATTCTGCAGTTTAATTAATTCTTGGAACTCCTTAAATCCGGCGGCTATAGCTTCGGCCATATCCTTTTCGGGGATTATTTTCGCCCCAGCTTCAAGCATATTTATTTTATGTGCAGTTCCGGCTACCACAATATCGAAATCACTTTCAACTCTTTCCTTGTAAGTAGGGTTAAAGACTAATTTCCCTCCAATCCTACCGACTCTTACTCCTGCAATAGGGCCGTCAAAGGGAATATCGGAAGTCATGAGAGCAAGCGAGGCGCCAAAAAGAGCAGGCATATCAGGATCGTTTATACCATCAAAAGAAAGGACGGTTGCGACGACTTGAATTTCGTTTCTGATATTGTGATTAAAGCGAGGCCGGATTGCGCGGTCAATGACCCTACCGGTCAGGATGGCCTCATCCGTAGGACGGGTTTCGCGCTTTATCCATTTGGAGCCCTTAATTTTGCCAGCGGCATAATATTTTTCTTCGTAATCAACCGAGAGCGGCATGTAATCCACCGACTTTTGATGAGCTGCCATGGTGACGTTAATAAGCACGGTTGTCTCGCCGTATTGAACACGACAAGAACCGTTGGCTTGCCCGCCAAGACGCCCGAATTCCACCATTAATGGCTTTCCGGCGAACTCCTCCTTATAAGTTTTAATTCCCATCGAAAAATGCAAATAAATGGGGGCGGTGAGTAACGTAGATTCTGCCCTTCATCTTTTAAAATCTTACAAAAGATAAGGGGCAAAGCCCACAACCAATCGTATATTCCTCACGACCTCCTTTATTTGTTAAGTTACTTTAATAATATTTTTTCTTTTAATTCTTCCAGATCCGTAAAATTGTTGGCGACATCTATTAATTTTGAACTTGTGCTTCTTTTGAATCCGACTGCTTCTACTATCAATCCGCTAAACTTTAAATACTCCACCAAAGGCTCATAATCTCCGTCTCCCGAGACGAGAACAACAACATCAAGTTGTTTGGATAAACTGATTGCGTCCACTGCCACGGCCACGTCCCAGTCGCCCTTTTTCATGCCCCCCGGAAATACCTGAAGATCCTTTGATTTTAGTTCATAACCAGCTTTTTCCAAAGCACCAAAAAAGGCCTTTTCCTCCTCGGTATCAGATTTAACAACATAAGCAATAGCTCTGACCAACTGTCTGTTCGCGGTCGCTAATTTTAAAAGCTCCCGGAAATTTACCCGCGATTTATAGAGATTTTTTGCCGAATGATACATGTTTGAAACATCAACAAACACGCCTATTCGGTGATTCTTTCGTTGAGGTACGGTAATTTTATGTCCCATAAAATCTTTATCTACAGGCAAGACCTGTAGAACAGGTCTTGCCTGTAATTTAATTTATTTATCCAAACCTAATTTTTTGACTACCGAGGAGTATCTCTTGGGCGCTTCTCTTTTGAGGTAATCCAAAAGGCGCTTTCTCTTTGACACCATTTTTAACAACCCGAGACGGGAAGAGTTGTCTTTCCCGTGCTTCTTCAAATGCTTGGCTAACTGCTCTATTTCCTCGGTAAACAAAGCAATCTGCGCTTCGGCAGACCCGGTGTCTTTGTCATGGATCTTGACCTTATCTATGACTTTTGTTTTTTCTTTAGGAGTAAGCATATTATAATAATGCTGACATATTAGCATAAATATTATTTCCTTGCAAACCAACTCCTCTTTCACCCGCCCTCAACCTTCCCTCTATCACAACTCCGCAATGCGAACAAAATGGGGTCTCATTTCATAAATATGCGAGAACGCTTCGCTAGTTCGCATATTTACTCATTCGACCCCTATTTTGTTTACCCCCATTGCTGCGTGGAGTGCTATAGGGAAGGTTGAGGGCGGGTTCTTGGAAGATCTCATTATCTTAAGCAAAGGCCCTAATCCCTGTTTGAATCACTAAGTCGAAGCGATCGCTTCAATTTCCGTACATCCGTCAGCTCTTTTGTCGTATCGCGGAGATGTGATGAAGATAGGGGTTGGAGCCGGAGCTTTTTGTTTGTTTTGTTTTTTGCTATACTAATTATGCGACATGGCAGAAATAAAGACTCTCAAAATACAATACCTTGAACATCTGGAGATAGAGAAAAACCGCTCACCTAAAACCATGGAGAATTATGGACGATATTTGGATAGGTTTTTACAGTTTGCCAAGGTTTCCAATCCATCAGGCATCACCGAGGATGGGATAAGGCAGTACCGGCTTTATTTAAACCGACTCAAAGATAACGAAGGCAATCCTCTGAAAAAAGTCACCCAGAACTATCACATTATTGCCCTTAGAAATTTTCTTAAATATCTTGCTAAAAGAGATATCAAATCCGTTCCGGCGGAAAAAGTGGAGTTAGGAAAACAGGAAGACAGGGAAGTCACATTCCTTGAAGCAGATGAGCT
>CAZZGH010000062.1:0-3924 GCA_964653875.1 uncultured Candidatus Saccharibacteria bacterium | reverse complement strand
CTCAAATAGCTAACAGCTACGAATCAGAGAAAATAATTGTTGTGACGGTACTTGTTGTTTTTCTCAGAGAGTTCTCTGAGATTCCGATTCGCGATTGAACCGGAGAAGTATTTTGAAAGAGTGATATATCCCCTCTTTCTATTTGTATTATATCATACCCAAAACCTGTGTCAACGCCTGAAGATAAAAAAAGGCTACCGTTTAGGTAGCCACCAAGAGTTCTGCTCTTAAGGAAGATAATTTCCATTTACTAGTTTATCCCGGGAGTTCTGGGGCTGTGGGTGTATAGAACAATTCCAGCATTTCGCTGACGCTAATGTCCAGCGGGAGAACCGGCCTTATAGTCCGTCTAGTCATTGCGGATAGGGTCTTTATGGACTCAAAATCATTGGGGTTTTCCATGGCCACCAGGAGATCTCCATCTGATCTAATGGCCACCGGCATGACTTCATGCTGTTGGGCGAACTCTTTAGGAACAAGTTTCAATGCCTCGGGCTTTATCTCAAGCATCTTCAAATTGATGGTCGGAATCCTGAATTGAAAGCTCAAAGCGGTGATAAGAACTTCCCTGGAAATCAAGCGCTGATCTATTAAAACATTGGCTAGCCGCTTATTTTCTTTTTGGGCTGTCTTTTCGGCTCCGGTGAGCATTTCTGCCGTTAGAAAACCTGCCTCCACGAGGGCTTGTCCCAGTCTCTCCTGAAAGCTCAAAGGGTTCATCGATCTGTCTTGTGATGACATTCTTTCCTCCTTTCCTTTTTTAATTTGGAAGATGCTAACTGCCTGGATGCTTGAGTTTCTTTTTTTTCTCTGGGGCCCTGAATTTCTTGCTATCATCTTTATCATCTTCATTTTCATCTTATGCCAGTAAGGCCGTACCTACTGGATATTTGTTGCGAAGAAAAAGTGTGAAGCAAAGATAATCGTGGCAGTAGAAATCTACCTTGATAGCTCCTGGTATATTGTGCCGAGAGAGTATGTCTTTGTCTTGTTCAAACAGAATATGCTCTATCCCAGAAGCACCAAATCTCCATTCTGCCAGTTCTCTTTCTCTAACTGCTGGATTCACAACATATCCGACAACGTGAAGTCCACCTCCTATTATTTTCTTGTCGCACACCCTACACCTATAAGACTCGTCGCCTTCTGGTGGAACAGAATATGTATGCAAAATAACCCCAAGAAACACGCCATTTTCATCTTTATCAGGCATTCCCCTAACCTCCTTTTTAAGTTCAATAAACTATATTATAGTTTGATCGATTTTAATAAAAAGTCAAGTACTTACGCAATAAAAAGGCTATCGTTTAGGTAGCCACCGGAGCGATACTTTTGGGAAAGGAAATTTCCATTTCAATTTCTCCCTGACCGGATTCGATAGATGTTATCTCGTCGACTGTTTCTTGAGATTCTTCCCTACAGAGCCGACTGGGTAATTTTCGCCTTCATTTTTCACCCCCAAATTTATTTTTCCTTTATTATAATTGTTTAGGTTCTAATGTGGACCCTGCCGGGATCGGACCGGCGATTTCCTCATTGCAAATGAGGCGTTCTACCACTGAACTAAGGGCCCTTATTTCTTTTCTAATTTCAATTTCATAGCAAAGAATGTGCCGACAGCAATGCCAGATGCATAAGCGATAATTGCCGGAATGCTTCTTTGCTCGTCTAATTTAGATAAGATATTATATAAAACCAAAGTGCTCATCAAGGTTATCAAGAAAGATGTTACTATTGCCGGTAAAATTTTATTCAAACCCACAAACCTGATGTTCAAAGTGAAAATCACATCCTGCAAAACTCCCACCAAAAAATAAATGATTAAATAAAAAACCATGTGCGCGTGGAAGGAATCGAACCTTCTACTTCTTCATTATCAGTGAAGCGTTCTACCAGTGAACTACACGCGCCTATATATAAATTTAGCAAAAATCTAAATTTTTACAATAAAAATACAAAAGCCCAAGGTCAAAACCAAGGGCTATATGAGATGATGAGCGGTTTTCTCTCACCCAAGCAAATGGTACCTTTGCTCGGGGATTAATCCACGCTCAGAAGAGTTTGCAAGGCTCTTCTTATGCCAACAGGAGACAGCAAACGCTGTTTACTTAACTCTAGCCACCTCATCTCTCATCTAATTATCAAAAAGGCATAAAAGCCTGGAAAGAACTAAAAAATGCAAAGAACTATGACCGAGATCTTTGCATTAAACCTCGTTTTTGTAAGAACGAGGGGCCACCGACGCTATCTCGGTTTTCGCGCTGGTGGCTGTTCTCCGAAGAGACTAAGCAGAAAGAAATTTATTCCATCCACTTAGCCGCTTCGGAAAACATTTTCTCCATCCCAGAAAAAGCCTGATTCAGAATTACTCTGGGACAGAGAGTAAAGACGAATCTTTACTCTTTGCCGTATACCACAGGTATACAACCTGTAAAATGTGCGGATGGCTTTCTGCGCTCCTGCAACTTCAATGCGCTCTCATCTCTTGTTGCAGACAAGAGGATCAAGCACTCCATCGCAGGAAAAGCCATCGTAGGAACACCCCCTGGCGCGATCAGATGCTCCCAATTTTCAAAAGTCACCAGTGAGTTTCACGTGCCCCCTCTCTCTGGCCGAGGCGTGGGCGGACGGTCTCGTACAATCGGACCGCCTTTGCACCCTACCAATAATAGTATAGCATTACAATAAATCTTGTCAAGGGCGCAAACCAAAGTAATCCCTCGCTATTGCTCGGGATGATTTTTTGAGAAAAAATCAGTTTCTTAGAGTTGCTCCGAAGGTCTTTGTTCTAGGTACTAAGACCAACACCTTAGCGTTGAAAACAGAATTCTCGGTCTTCAACATTAGACGACACTCCTTACTAAAAGTAAGTAAAAATTAAATGATCCACGAGCAGCTTCCGCTACCCGTGCCTTGTTACGACTTAGTCCCTCTTACTGAGCCCAGCTTAGTGGCCCTTGCGGGCTACTTTGGCTGTTCCCAGCTCGCTTGACTTGACGGATTGGAATACTTTAAGGTTAGTTTCCGTTCCCACTGTACGTGCAGATTTCCTGCATACAGCGAGTCCTATTTATGCATTAACGATTTCCACTGTTTTATTCTCTCTAAACCATCCTTAGCGAGATGTTCTTTCTTTAAAACCGCACTGATAATTTTTCTAAATAGATTAAAATCCTTAATTCTTTTGCTTTCTAACGGATATTTAAGAAAGAAAGGGATAATTACCTCTTGCAGTATTTTCAAATTCCCAACTTCGAAACGGTACGCGTGCCGATGATTCGGCCTGTTTTCTTTCTGAAAATAAATTTTTCCGCACGGGAAAAACTTATTCACTTTTTGCAAAAGAGGCAGATCATCTTCACGCAGTTTGATGTAGTACCGGCAAGCTATTCTGTAATTTTTCGCATTCTTATCTGGGGGACGAATAAAACAAGTAAAACTACCCTCTCCGTCGGTTAAACCGACAATATAATCTGGAGATAGCATAAATGGTTTTGTCCTTCCTCCGACGTATTTCGGAGTACTATGACGCAGCTGACTTCCTAAAAAGCAATAACCTCAACTTTTTAGGATATCCCCGGGTCACTTAATTAACTTTTTCTAACATCCTGCAAACTTAATATTTTGACTTCCCACTGACCGCCCGCAGTGGTCGTCTAAGTTGCTTCTAACGCAGGCTGTTATTTGCCTCAAGCCCTCCGTCCTCTTCCTTACGGAATTTGGACTGCTATTTTTTTGACTACGCTCTTTTAATTTATAAAAGAGGATGAGATTTTAACTCATTAGCTAACTAAGCTGCCGGGCGCGGATTGATTTGCGGTGAGTACAAGGCTCAGGAACGTATTCACCGTGACGTAGCTGATTCACGGTTACTAGCGATTCCGTCTTCATGAGGTCGAGTTGCAGACCTCAATCTGAACTGGG
>CAZZGH010000061.1:0-3949 GCA_964653875.1 uncultured Candidatus Saccharibacteria bacterium | reverse complement strand
TATTGCCATATTCCGAGCTTACTCGGAAACCGCCATATGTGTGTGCACATTACCCTCATCTTTTGCAGAATTTGAGATATATGTTATAATATGCGGGCATGATTATTCATGACCTTACAATTCATGTTCAGGCGGGAAAAGGCGGAGATGGCATCATTGCTTTTAATAAGAATAAAAACACTCTTGGTCCGACCGGCGGCAGAGGGGGAAATGGAGGTAATATTTTGTTCATGGGCGTTTCCGACCTTGGTGCTTTAAATACCCTTCGCAACACGAAGGTTTTTAAGGCTGAAGACGGCAAGAACGGCAGGCATCAATTAAATGACGGCACAGCCGGAGAAGATCTTATTATTAAAGTTCCGGTCGGGACAGTTATTCATCCCGTTAGAAGTAAGACGCCCCTCTTTGAGGGATCGTCTGCCGACCATGCCTCAGAGGCAGGTCGGACTTCTAACGGGATTGATCAGGAGATTGTTAAGGTTGGCGAGCAGATTTTAGTCGCCAAAGGCGGACATGGCGGCAAGGGAAATTTTCTTTTTCGCGGGCCTCATGCTACCAGCCCCAAAAGATTTCAGGAAGGTCTTTCTGGGGAGCAATTTAACATTCGGCTTGAACTTAAAATGATTGCCGATATTGGCATTATCGGACTTCCGAATGTCGGTAAATCCAGTCTTTTGAATGAACTTACAAAAGCCAAAAGCAAGGTGGCTAACTATCACTTTACTACTCTTGAACCACATTTGGGTGTTTACTACGACCTTATTCTCGCCGATATTCCGGGTCTTATTGAAGGCGCATCCGAAGGCAGGGGACTGGGAGTTAAATTCCTTCGCCACATTGAACGAACCCGTGTTTTGTTTCATCTTGTTTCAGCTGAATCTGAAGATCCCACCGAAGACTACAAAGCAATCCGCAAGGAACTTGGCGCTTACAGCAAAGTATTATTAGAAAAAGACGAATATGTTTTCTTGAGCAAGACTGATATGTTCGATTCGGTAATGGTTAAAAAGAAGCTAGCTAAACTAAAAAAACTGAACAAGAACGCATCGGTTCTTTCAATTCATGATATTGATGCCATCACTTTTATCCAGAAGATTCTAAACAAAATTTCGAAAAATAAGAAGGCCTGATCTCGATTTAATTAAATAGGGGATTGCTTATTTTGTTAAAGAAGATATAATAATCAGGTTTCCTTAAAAATCAAAGAAAAAAGAATGTGCACATCCCAGGCTTCCACGAAGCATATCCTTTTAAATCATATTTATGGTGCAAAAAATTATAATCCTCTTCCTGTCGTGATTGAACGTGGTGAGGGGGTATGGGTTTATGATATCTATGGTAAAAGATACCTTGATTGCTTGTCGGCATATTCTGCTGTTAATCAGGGGCATTGCCACCCGCGCATTGTGGAAGTTGCCAGACGGCAGGCTGGCCGGCTTACATTGACATCTCGAGCTTTCTTAAATACTGAATCGGGGTCATTTTTTGAAGAAGTGGCTAAACTTTGCGGGAAAGACAAGGTTCTCCCGATGAATACCGGTGCTGAAGCAGTCGAGACTGCGATAAAAACTGCCCGTAAGTGGGGCTATCAAGTAAAGAAAGTCGATACGAATAAAGCGGAAATTATAGTTTTCGAGAATAATTTTCACGGTCGCACCGTATCAATTATTAGTTTTTCTACCGAACTACAATATCGAAGAGGATTTGGTCCTTTTACTCCGGGTTTCAGGATTGTTCGGTATGGGGATATTGAGGCAGTGCGGACGGTCTTAAATAAAAATACAGTTGCCGTGTTGATGGAGCCGATTCAGGGTGAAGCCGGCATTATTATTCCGCCCCGAGGATTTTTAAAAGATTTAAAGAAACTCTGCGTGGATAATCATATTTTGCTGATTGCTGACGAAATCCAAACAGGTTTGGGAAGAACGGGGAAAATGTTCTGTTGTGATCACGAAGAAGTGGTGCCTGATGTGTATGTTCTTGGCAAAGCATTGGGTGGAGGTTATCCTGTTTCGGCCGTTGTTGCCGATGAAGAAGTGTTGGGAGTATTTCAGCCCGGAGACCATGGCTCAACATTTGGAGGCAATCCTTTTGCGTGTGCTATCGCCAGAGAAGCAATACGAGTGACTGTAGAAGAAAATCTATTAGTAAATGCTGCTCAAATGGGGAATTATTTTATGGAAGAACTGTGCAAAATAAATTCTCCCTACATTAAAGAGGTTCGCGGTAAGGGACTTTTGGTGGGAATAGAATTGGAGACCGAAGCCGGAACAGCGAGGTCGTTCTGTGAAAAATTAATGAGCTTAGGAATATTATGCAAAGAAACCCATGAATCGGTAATTCGATTTGCCCCCCCACTTGTGATTGCTAAGTGTGAAATTGATTGGGCGCTTTCACAAATCAGAAAAGTTTTTTTATGATTATTCTTGGATCAACGGCAGAATCTGCCGTTTTTGTTTTTTTGGATGTGCTTGATTTATCTGTTAAGAAGTGCCAAAATTTTTATTGTAAGAATTAATCGGTTAAGTGATATTATGAAAAGACACAAAATCATCATTTTGGGTGCTGCCGGGAGAGATTTCCATAATTTTAATGTTATTTACAGGAGTGATAAGGGCACAGAGGTTGTTGCTTTTACCGCAAACCAAATACCCGGAATTGCCGGGAGAAAATACCCGCCCGTTCTGGCCGGAAAATTTTATCCAAAAGGAATCATCATCGAAGATGAAGTAAATCTTGAAAAATTAATCAAGAAAAGACAGATTGACGAGTGCGTTTTGTCTTACAGCGATCTTTCTTACCCAACAGTGATGCACCTTGCTTCAAGGGTGGTTGCTTCCGGTGCAAAATTCTCCATGCTTGGCGCCGCACAAACAATGATAAAGAGCAAGAAACTGGTAATTGCCGTTCTTGCTGTTCGAACCGGTTGCGGAAAAAGTCAGACCACCCGGCAAGTGGTGGAAATTTTAAAAGAAGCTGGAAAGAAAGTCGTATCTATCAGGCATCCTATGCCGTACGGCGATTTAGCCAAACAGGCCGTTCAGCGTTTTGAGACGCTTGATGATTTGAAAAAAAATAAATGTACCATCGAGGAAATGGAAGAATATGAACCGCATATAGCCATGGGAAGCGTGATTTATGCCGGCGTGGATTATGGTGCGATACTTAAGAAAGCAGAAAAAGAGGCCGATGTTATTGTTTGGGATGGCGGCAACAATGATACGTCTTTTTATAAACCTGACCTGACTGTCACTGTCGTAGATCCCCTTCGGCCCGGCCACGAGATAGCATATTATCCTGGAGAAGTGAATTTCCGGCTTGCGGACGCAATTATTATAAATAAAATCGACTATGCTAAAACTAAAGATGTTCAGTTGATTGTCAAAAATTCCACAAAATATAATCCTTCGGCAAAAATCATCAAAGCGGAATCTGTAATCAAGACAGAAAATACAAAAATCTTACAGGGAAAGAGGGTCTTGGTTGTAGAAGATGGCCCGACAGTAACACATGGAGAAATGAAGACTGGAGCCGGCGTAGTTGCCGCCGAGAGGTCGGGCGCAAGAGAACTCATTGATCCACGACCTTTTGCCGTGAGTACAATTAAAGAAACTTTCAAGAAGTATCCAACTATTGGTAAACTCCTTCCTGCTATGGGGTATGGCACAAAACAAATGAAAGACTTGGAGGAAACAATTAATCGTACTGATTGTGATGTAGTGATGATTGGAACACCGATAGATCTTGCCAGATTCATAAACATAAAAAAACCGTATACACGAGTTAAGTATGAATTGTCAAAAAATGCTAAAAAAGAACTTAAAAAATTGATTCGCTATCGCCGAATAATTTGAAATTATTAAGTATTTTTAGTATAATTCCATAGTTAGTTTAATATTCCGCGGTAGCTCAATGGTAGAGCGGCTCCCTGTTAAGGAGATGGTTCCAG
>CAZZGH010000060.1:0-3970 GCA_964653875.1 uncultured Candidatus Saccharibacteria bacterium | reverse complement strand
GGACACGCCATATCCGAGCCGAAGATCATAAAAAGCGTCATGTATTTCAAGAATTTCTTTGCTTTAATCAGTTTTCGGCCGCCAAAAGCGCAACCCCAGCGATCTTTCAGATATTCGACCAAATATTCCTTTTCTATCTGATTCTTGAGATCATTTTCGCTCGGCAGCTCGCACACAGACAGCCAGTGCCTATTTATATATTGCTCGTCACTATTAAAAATAGCTTCGTAAATATCGTCTAAAGCTTCCCACACTTCCCATATAGTCATGTTAAGAAAAAGAGTATGCCAGCTGTTGTGGCGTATGATCTTATATGGAAAAAGGTTGAATTCATTTGTTTCTCCGCCGCGGCTTGACGGGTTCATGTGATGAAGATTAAATTTTATTTTTCTGAAACCTTTTGTGTATTGTTTATAATGCTTGCGTAGCTGATCTTTCCCCTTGGGTCTTTGCAATTCGGCCTTGCTTGGTCCTTGAGGAAGCGCCAATCGAAACCTTTATGTCAATGGACTGTTGAGTAGACTATATAATAGTATAATTCAATTGACAAGCGTAAATTTCTATTTCAAAAATTCACGTACAGTTTCTTTGTCTGACCATGAGATTTTTTCCCCGTCGGCAACGGCCATAGATATTTCCGAACCCTTTCCTGTTATCACGACAGTGTCGCCTTTTCCGGCCTTATTCAAAGCGGTTTTGATAGCTTCTCGACGGTCTAAAATCTTTTGAGTTTTGAGTTTTGAGTTTTGAGTTTTCGAAAATCCCGAAGAAATTTGTCCCAAAATTTCTTCGGGATTTTCGTCATATGGGTCTTCGTTAGTCAGAATTACCTCATCGCAGTATTCATTGGCAATTCTTCCAAATTCCGGCCTTTTCCATTTATCTCTTCCTCCTCCGGCGGCACCAAGAACGCAAATCAACTTGGATTGTCGTTGGTCGTTGGTCGTGAGTCGTTGGTTTTTTAATGTTTTATATACCGCTTCAAGCGAATCGGGCGTATGGGCGTAATCCACCACTACGCTGAATGGTTCTTTCTGAATAAATTCCATTCTTCCAGGTATATTCTTTATCCCTGCAAGGACCGTCCTTGTACTCGGTAGATCAATCCCGTACATAGCAGCCACAGATAAAGCTGCAAGACAATTTAAAATATTGAACCGGCCTCCGAAATTGATATCAAATTTTGTTCCATAAACGTCAAACGACGCGCCGTCCGACTTCAATTCCAAATTTTGGGCTCTCATATCTCCGCTTTCTATCCCGTAGAATATTGTGCGTTTTGAAGAAAACTTAGAAAATAACTCTACATTCTTGTCGTCGGCATTCAAAACATGGACGTTGTCAGTTCTGGCAAATAATTCCTGTTTCGCCCGGTAGTAATTCTCGAACGAGCCGTGGCTTTCAAGGTGTTCTTTGTGTAGATTGGTAAATACGGCACAGTCAAAATTTATCCCCAAATGCCTTTTTTGTTTGATGCCCTCCGAGGTAACTTCAAGCACCACATATTCACATCCCGCTTTTTTGGCTTCATAAAAAAACTTCTGAAGCTTGAATCTGCCCGGCATGGTCATTTTCAGAGTATTCGGCCATTCTTTGTCTTTTAT
Source organism: uncultured Candidatus Saccharibacteria bacterium (assembly GCA_964653875.1). Classification (GTDB taxonomy): domain Bacteria; phylum Patescibacteriota; class Minisyncoccia; order 2-02-FULL-40-12; family GWA2-44-9; genus 2-01-FULL-41-26. The sequence goes on along the minus strand of CAZZGH010000060.1, from coordinate 2,366 downwards.
CTTAAACCCGAGAGAACCTATCGCCGCCACCCCAACCGGCTTGCCCTGAAGGTCTCGAAGGGCACCCTCAAAAATTTTAGAAATTAAATAAACAGTAGTTGACTTGCCCTTAGTTCCGGTAACACCAATAACTTTCAGGGACTTCGTGGGATTTCCATAGAGAACATTTCCCAAATGAGCCAGTCCGGCATGATATGCGGGCGCAAAAAAATCAAAGACCGATTTAGGTATCAATTTCTTGACGCGGTGTAAAGTTTTATCAAGTAAAGATTCGTGAAACATTTAAAATACTTTCCTTGCAACTTTATATATCAAATACCAAAACCTTGAAACCGGAAGGTCGAATGAGCCGGGATATTCGATTTCGTGGCCTCCAAAACCAAGCTTGAATCTGGTTACCCCGGGCCAGCGATTAGCATCAATTCCCCAAAGATCGTAAAACTTAAAATTATGCTGTTTTAAATATTTTATATTTTCCCAGTGAAGGGCATAGGGCGCCATCATTGCGCGATAATTATAGTCGGAGGCGCCGTGCAGATAGTAACAAGTTCCTCCTGCTGATAAGATAAGCGCTCCGGCAACGGGTTTGCCTTCAAAACTTGCTAAAATCAAATCCGTCTTCATTTCTCCTTCGCCAAAAAAACTTAACAATTTTTCATAATAATTTTTTGTGTGAGTGCCAAAACGGTCACGTTTAGCAGTCTTATTCAATAGTTGTAAAAATGCGCTTAAATCAGAACTACCTTTGACTTCAATGTTATTTTTCTCGGCAATTTTAATATTATAACGGGTCTTATGATGCATGACGGACAACAACTCGTCCTCTGATTTTTCAAGATTAATTATAACCGATCTCTGTGGCTGAATTTTTTTTAATGATTTCTTAAACCCAAGACCGTAAAGAAATTCCATTGCCTTGTCATCAAGCGGTTCAATTTTCACAAAAATTGATTTTTCTTCTCTAGCAAGATTTTTTAAATACGCAACAAATTGAGCTAGTTCGTTTTTGATCCCGCCGGAAATTGCATCAAAAGAAATTTCTGGCCCGTGAGGAATGTACAGATAATTCTTTCCGAAAGGCAAATCGTGCTGAATAATATTAGCTTTTATTTTTCCGTCATCAAATGCCCAGGTTTTGCGCCCGATATATTTCTGAAAATCTAACCAATTTTGTGTTTGTAAAAAAGATTTCATTTACGGTTTATCTACGATTCTTGCCTAATAATTTGAGCGCCTCTCGGACTCTTTGTTCCAATGTCTTTCCTTTTGCATCTTCCTTGAGCGCTTCTTTGGCCTGACTAAGAGTATAGCCGAGAGTTAACAATGCCTCTGTCGCCTCGCCTTCCTGGCCAAGATCTATGTCTTTCAAATCTCCGCTATCAAGATAGTCCACCTTGTTCTGAAGTTCCAGTATCAACCTCTGGGCGGTTTTGGGACCCAAACCGGATATTTTTTTTAAATAGTCGGGATCGTTGTTGATTACCGCAAGCTTAAGATGCTTCGGTTCCAACGATGACATTATGTTCAAAGCATTTTTGGGCCCTATCCCAGATACGCTGATGAGCAAATTAAAAAGCTCCAATCCCTCTCTGTCAGCAAACCCGTACATATCAAAAGTGCCTTCTCTCATGTTCAATTGGGAGTGAATATGAAGCTGAACAGAAGTTCGTGGTGAGCCTGTCGAACCATTGACAGATGACTTGCAATCTGATAAACTATTTAGCAATTTGGGAACCATATTTACCTTATAGCCTATACCGCCCGTATTCAAGATAACGAATTTATCCCCCAAATATTCAATTTTCCCTTCAAGATAACTAATCATTAATTAAAGAATAGCATTGAAAAAAGAAATAAAAAAGGGGACGCTAATTGCGTCCCAAACCTGTCCACGTGCCTATAGTCATTTTCAACAAGAACACTGTCATCAAAAAGGATAAAGATAAGTTGAAGAAAATCTCACCGAATAGGTCTCCTGTAGTAAACCAATCAAATAGTTCATAACTGACAAATAAGATTGCCGAATACCTCAAGAAAAGTTTCCAATTCACGTGTCCTCCTTATGTTGCAATGTCAACATGCTAAATACTAGCATGTCTAGATAATATGTCAAATGTTTAAATTAACTTCAAAATTTAGCCCTACAGGCGATCAACCTCAAGCAATAGCCAAACTAATTGGTGGTTTGAAATCCGGACAAAAACATCAGGTTCTTTTGGGTGTTACCGGCTCCGGAAAAACATTTACAATGGCCAAGATAATTGAACATTACAAAAAACCGACTCTCATCATTTCTCATAACAAAACCCTGGCCGCCCAGCTTTATAAAGAATTCAAAGAGTTCTTCCCGAAGAACGCGGTCCATT
>CAZZGH010000059.1:0-3986 GCA_964653875.1 uncultured Candidatus Saccharibacteria bacterium | reverse complement strand
TGAAACCTCCGCCTCGGTTGAAACCTCCGGCTGGTCTGGGTGGTCGATCTGTCATTGGTCTGGCTTCATTGACAGTAACCTTTCGGCCGTCAACTTCCTGACCGTTCAACATCTCGATTGCTTTCTGGGCTTCTTCGTCGGTAGCCATTTCCACAAAACCAAATCCTCTTGATCGGCCCGACATCTTGTCGGTTATAACTGATGCCGATTCAACGGTTCCGGCCTGTGAAAAAGCTTCTTTCAAAGACTCGTCGGTTGTGTCATAAGACAAACTTCCGACATATAACTTTTTTCCCAATTTAACTTACAACTTACGACCCACAACCTACAACATTTTTTGTTGTCAGTCATCAGTCGTTAGTCGTTGGTATTTAGTAGGACGACCTCTCGCCTGCCCAGCCCCTCTTTTCAAAAAAGTGGGGCTGGGTCGAAAGTTCCTACTAATTACTGCGATAAGCAATGAATAGTGAAACTAATGGACCGAGAAAACCTACGTTAGTAAGAGTATAGCACAAAAGAAGGTAAAAAGTCAAACAACAAATTATTCTATAACCACAATCTTTCCCGTATGAGACGACCGGGCATGATTATGGAATCCCCATGTCCCTACATAATTAAACTGGAACGACCATGATTGGCCAGCCACAACTCCGGCGCAAGCATCGAACATCGGCAATAAAGTCTGAGTTCCGCAAGCTGCTGCATCCGTGCTCGGATAAACTTTGTGTGTTGGATGAACCGCAGAAGCTATCCACATTGAAACACTGCTTTCGTTTTTCCAAGTAACTGTCTCCCCCTTCTTTATGGTTATAGTGTTAGGCGTATATCCAGAATCGGTATAAGTAATTATATTTTTTGAGACAACCAGTGTTGGAATTACTGTTGATTCCGGATAAATTGAAAGATCCGGTAAAACTACGGGTGTGGGAGTTTCCATAACAACATTTTCCTTGTTTCTCAAAAATACCCAACCGATTATCACAACTGCCAAGATAACGAATATTATTAAAATTTTTGTCATATCAATTTAATTCTTCATCAATCACCGCTTTGAACACTGAAAACGGCTGAGCACCACTGATGAAATAGTTGCCGTTTGGCATGGGCACAATATACTGATTTTTATTCTGAGCGTCTGCAATAAGTCCGGTATCAATTTCGGTTTCATTTCCTTTCATTAGAATAAAGCCAGGAGTTCCTGATACGCCGTAAGATGAACCGTCGGCAACATCCTTTTCTGCTTCCGATTTATATTTTCCTGAATCAAGGCATTGATTGAACTTGGCCGAATCCAAACCTATTTGAGAAGCCCATTTTTTCAATTCGGTAACACCAAATGTTATCGTTCCAGTCCCCTGCTTATCCTGCTCCTGAAATATCTTGTCATGCATTTCCCAGAATTTGCCCTGCTCATCGGCACATTCAGCGGCCTCGGCTGCAGGTTGGGCGGCGGGGTGAAAAGACAAAGGAAAATCCCGATAAACAAATCTAACCTTGCCGGTATCTATATATTCACTCTTTATTTGCTGAAATGCTTCGCCCCAAAATCTCCGGCAATAAAAACATTGAAAATCACTGAATTCCACCAGAGTAATTTTCGCTTTCGAGTTCCCGAGCATCGGGTCATCATCCACTGAAACGGCTATTTTTTCTCCCACAACCGGATCTCCGGCCTGTTTTATGTTTGCCCCAAGACCATCGGTATTTAATGAGTAAAAAACCACCGAACCGCTTATCAAAAGAGCGGCGATTAAAATCGCTCCCGGCAAAATAAATTTAGTTTTATCCAAATTTTGTTCCACATATGAAATATAACTTAAATAGATTTATTTATCAAACACTTGCTATCTGCCGTAAATTAGCATATGCTTGCCTTATACAGGGTCGAAACATCAATATAATTAACTTGTCAGATATTTAATCCATTTTGTCCTTTTAGCGGAGCAGATTTTAACCAAATTTGCGACGCGAGGATGAAGCGGTAGACTCTACAGCGAGTCCGAACAACAAAGAATTTGGTTAAAATCAGCCCGCCTTCAGAAGGAGCTGAAAGAATAGCCGATTCCTTTGTCTCTCCTCCTCAATATAGAATAATCTATATTTTTGTCGTCGTTTCGCGGACTCGGCTATTCTTTCAAGCTCTAAAATGATAAAATGGGTTAATTATCTGACACACATATGCCACAAAAAACAAATTCGGCGTTCATGAAACCCATGAATGTCAGCTCGGAGTTAGCTGCGGTAGTCGGCAAAGGTCCTATGCCTCGTTCCGAAGTCGTCAAGAAGCTTTGGGTATATATCAAATCACACAACCTTCAAGACCCGACAAATAAGCGGAACATCAACGCCGATGAAACTTTAAAGGCAGTGTTCGGAGGCAAGGGAGTTGTCAATATGTTTGAAATGACAAAGCTTGTTTCCAAGCATCTCTCCTAAATTAGTTCCTAAACAGATGAACTCAAAAAACACCTACAATGGGTGTCTTTTGAGTTTAATAAAAAGCCGGCAATTAAGCCAGCATATGCACCGAAAAGTTTACTCTCCCCTTTCATATTTAAAAGAAATATTCGGATAAGCTTTAATTAATTTTTCTAAAGAATCAATATCCCCCAACATCCTTAAAACTTCTCCGAATATACGCTGGTCGCTCATCTGACTATGATGGTATTTCACGCCTTCAGGATTAATATCAAGACGAAGTATCACATACAGCACAATCTTCGGATCGAGACTATCTATCGAACCTCTCAACTTGATTCCTGCATGTTCCGCAATTCCTTTTGCCTGCGATATCGAAGCTCTTACCGATGGCTCCGTTTCATCTAGCACCTTTCCCATTCTATCGAGAGCGCTCTGACAATCTTTCTCGTTGATAATCCCGCCTAATTCCAAATAACGCTGATAATTATCTTCAAAAACATCTACGGTTTTTTCGGGAGATTCTTTGTTCATATCCTTCCTCTTTTAACAAAAAACAATTAGCTGATTGTTTGTTGAGTATAGCAGAAAACATTATCTGACACCAACATCGTCTATTACCATTCAAAATATAAGATATCAAAACCAGGTACCCGACAGGATAACTCCGGCAAGTGAGCCTATGACAATTGCTACTCCCCCAACCACGACCATCCTTATGCCAGTTTTTATCATTCTGGTTCCAGATATTTTAGCACTAATTATTCCCAGTACGAACAATGCGATTATTGATAAGATTACAGAGACTTTCAAGGCTACACTAACCGGCCAAAATAAATAAGATGAGAGCGGTATGAATCCAGAAATAAAATACGAGAAAAACATTATTATTCCGGAGAAAAAATTATCCTTACTTGGCTTATCTGAACCATCTATATAGTCTTTTGCTGAAGACTCTGATAAAAAACTCCCGGCTGCCATTGAAAATGCTTCAGCGAATATAAGTACTATACCCGTTAGAAATATGGTCTCTCTAGGCACATTAGCCATAGCTATACCCGACAATAAACCTACGGTCGAAACCAAACTGTCTTCAACGCCAAAGATAAAGTTTCTGAAATAGGAAACAGGAGATAACTTATTTTTCATATATTAATTTAATCATCTTTAGGTTCACCAGTCCATACTAGGGTAAAATAAAACACTAGGAAAATCCTAGTATATTATTTTAGCTCCGAAGAACTCAAGACGTTAGAACCTATTTCACTCGCCAATTTATTTCAAAAGAAATTGAATATTTACCGGGGATTTTCCATTTGGAAAATCTAAAGCAGAAGAACTGAAATTTGTTCTCAGTAATTTTTCCCCAACCGAATCTGTTTAAAGTCAGTTCTATATCTATAACCATTCAATAATGAGTTAAGAATGTTTTATCCTACCAATAAGATAATGAATAATTGAGGCAAGAATAGTCCAGTAGAAAACAAGATATATACCAATAAATGGGGGTGGCGGATCATCCCGCAAAAAATCGGTAGAAAGCAACAAAGGTCCTATTAAAACAATTT
>CAZZGH010000058.1:0-3996 GCA_964653875.1 uncultured Candidatus Saccharibacteria bacterium | reverse complement strand
TTGACTCAACTTGTTTATTTTCTTACACTATCAGTATACCGAAGATTTGCCGAAGATGTAATAGGGCACTTATCCACAGGTTTATGATTCAAAAATGACTGATGAAAACACCATAAAACTAAAAGGCCTTCTTTTGGCTTACAGCACAGAGGATTTATTAAAGTCCTTTTTTACGCTGAATCTATGGCTTCCCAACATCGCTAGTCCAATCAAAATCCAGTATCTCTATGTAGCCCTAGAATCAATCCAAAAGGGTTTACCTATTGAAAACAAGATTAAATCTTATGTAGATTTTGAGGCCTTTTGTAAGAGCCTTTTTGCGGTACTGCCCTCATTCACGATGCTTGAGGACTATGTACCTGAAACTGACTGGGCAGAAATTAAATATTACTTCGAGAAACACTTCTTTAAGATTTTTTACGGAGGTGATTTGTCTAACCCCTATGATTTTTACTACGCATTTGAGATAACGCATCATCCGTTCGAGCAACATTACTTGGATATCATCAAGCGATCTCCAGTTACCGAAATGCGGTTTTGTCTTGGACTTCAAAACCATATTCTTTCAAATCTCAAACAGGAGAAAAGTTCTACATTGGAAGATGTTACGCCCGGACACCTTGAACTTCCATCAGAGGCCTTTTGGAATAGTGCAGTTAATTTTTTGGATACTTACAAACCAACCGACTTCAGTCCAGACATGCTCGATTTGTATATAAAAGATTTAGAAGGTGTTACCGAATTTCCAGACATAAATACATTTGTCGAGAACGCTTATCGAGGTCGTAATTGTTGCTATTTTTTCATTCGCAAAGATGGAAAAATTTACCCTGTCATGCCTCGTAAATGGCTCACTGTTATTTATGATAAATGGGGACGCTTGCTACAAGACAACTTCATCGAGATCGGCAAAAGGATGGGAGATGCCAGGCCTGATGTTCTCATTGGAATAAGAATTGGTCATTTTATAAGCGACCGAATAGATGAAGATTGTGTTTTTACTTTTTCCGCACCAATTAAATCTAATTTGAAACCCCCACATGAACTTATATATACAGCTGTCCACGCAGACGATCGACTTTATTTAATTTATACCACCCCACCGGTATTTAATCGGAACGATCTTAGTAAGCATCTGGAGGAAATTGCACCAAAATTGAGGGAGAGTGCTGATTTGGTAAAAACAGCACCGACGCGCCTAGCTCAATTTTCAGAAAATAGGGTGGCCGAATTCAGATCAGAGAAAGCCGAGACTCTTAAGCCAGTGTTTATCATTGCGCTTCCTTCGGTTATTTCAGACACAGAGGGGTCGATCAAAATACCTGATGGTATTGAAGCCGAAATAATGACGATAGATCAGCTGACTGGAATTTTCGACGAAATAGAAAAAGCGAAAGAATTAAATGATTTTATTGATTATTTGGAGGATGAGAGAGCCAAATCCCGTATTCCCGGTCTTAACTCGTACTTAGACAGGTTTGGCTCTTTTAGAGACTCTCACGGCGTCCTAGTTCCCGGCGCATTGGAACCAAACATGATAATGCTGGATTTTGGCTGGGGTTCAAATTATCGCTTCAAATCTTTAAAAAAGTTTTGGGCCTCCTACCCCACGGAGAATCTATTTGGCCATCCCAGAAGTTGGACAATTCCCGAGGATCGAAAGACAGCCACTGGAATAATTTTAAACTCTAAAAACTTTTTTGGTTACGCATATGTTCAACATGTTGGAGAGGCAATTTTTCATATCAATGCGCCGGTGCATCGCATGGACTTGGAGGAAGGAAAAACAGCAGACACATTGATGCAGATGCTCTTTGATACAATTGATATATACCAAGACATTTTGAAAAGATTGGATATTACAAAATCACAAAATAAAGCCCACTTCTTTTTCTGTTCCTCAGCGACTGCTACATCCACGCCGGAGCTTTCTCATCTAAAGCATTTAGTCCAAAACGAACAACTCTGGCTCATGGACTCTGCCAGAATCCGAGCAAGAGATTTTAGTGTTCGAACTGTATACAGCAAGGAAAAAGTTTTTGAGGCCCTAAAAGATGTAAAAGATCGTTCTTTTCAAATTGCTTTACTCATTGAAGCGTTGAGGAAACTTGCCGAGGTATGCCCAGAACCTGCTTTAGATGGAGTTATTACCGAACTTGAAAAAGAAAAAGGTAAGAGGCCGCGTTTTGGAATGTTCGCTATTGAGAAACGAGCTTCTTTTCCTCAGCATGTGGCTAATATTCTACCGGAAGAAAGAGAATGTAAACTAGCTGATAAAGAAATTGCTGGAGTAGCTCATGAACTTGGCATTGAACCGGGAACATATTCTGCCGAGGACGCAAAATTAAACCTTAACCAGCTTAGAAATAAAATAGTGGAGATTTTGGATTCAAAAATAAAACTCTACGGATTTTCTGAGTGTTTGCCACTGTTGTTTGCAAAATCAAATGCTTTGATCAACGAAGCTTGGCAGACAGAGGCCGAACTTAAGGCTACTATAGAACATGATGTAGATTACGATGCGAGCGAAAGATCCTCTGAACGCGAAAAGAAGTTTCTGCACTGGTATCGGGTATATAGGTATCTTATTGAGAAATTCGTTCAACACGAACCTTCGGGATCAGAAAAATTGGACGAGCAAAAACTTAAAGAGTTGCTTGCACTTTCGGATCGTCTTATGGATATTTATGTATCAAGCGATTTTATCAACTACGAACTTTATCCCGTTAGCGTTGAAATCGATCGAGACTACATTGTTTCGACTCGGGATGAACAACATGATATTGCTAGCATGGAAAAAGAGTACGGCGAGGAACAGGCGCGGATAAACCTCGGTTTAATCGGAAATAAAAAAGACACAGCTGATTCAAGTTTACCCATAGGACAGTACTTAAGTGAAATCGATGCGGCTTTTAAAAAGGATTTCGGTTTTGGACTGAAAAATTTAATCAATGTCCAACAAATATTTGCCATGTGGGCAGATCGAATCGGTGTCCCTGAAGCTACTTCCTATAGTGCAACTATTGAAGAAATAGCAGATGCTTCTGCTAAGGAAATAATCGGATATGATAAATCTGAAACGCCTGCTATTTTAGATTTTCTGACCCTTAAACAGGAAAAGATGCTCTTTGTTAAGGGTGAGTCGGTAACTCCACCAGATTTACCTGTCTGGGAACATAATAAACGCCTTATGCGATTTGACATGCGCCCCTTGATAAAGCATCAAGATAAATACTATTGGGCACCTCATTCAATTGAACGAACAAGTAGAATCTGGATGGGCATATCAGGAAAGCACAGGTTGCCATCGGATATTGAAGCACCGACAGTAAAATCGGCGTTACTGAAAGGTCATCAGGATTTGGAAAACAATCTCGTTGTAAAAACGAAGGAGATTGTTTCTCGCTTCACCAGTGATATTAAAACTGAGGTGTACCCGCACATATACGATTCTTCAATCGCCGACATAGGCGATTACGATGTGATTGCCTATCTAAAAGATAAAAATGTTTTGCTTAATATTGAATCGAAAATAATTGATCCACCTCATAGTAATAAGGACTCGGGCAGGATGCAGAGAAAAATATATGGAGAGAAAAGAACCGATGGGAGTTTTAAAAAGGGCTACTTACAGCGCGTAGAGGAACGGACCTCCTATTTGACTGCAAATAGCCAACAGCTAATGACAAATCTTGGCTGGGCGCCTCCGAGTACACCACCAAAGGTTGTATCGATTTTTGTAACGAAGATGGGGTTCTGGTGGACAAAATTTCCTCCACTTATTGCGGAAGTTAAATTTGTTGAAATTCGGTTACTTGACGATTTTATTAAGAATATTTAAGTGATATTATGGCCGCTGGATGGGTACATGCATCTATGGATTTAATGGCGTTCGGGCGCAGTTATTTTGATTTGCATAAATACAAAGATCATCCGTGGAAAGAGCTCGGATATAAGCATAGACGGATAAACCATGATTGGTATAACGAATTTGGC
>CAZZGH010000057.1:0-4126 GCA_964653875.1 uncultured Candidatus Saccharibacteria bacterium | reverse complement strand
CAAAATACCATTTTAATACGTTATGAGCTACTTTGATAGCCAACCCTTGATTGGAAACCGAACCTTCTATCAAAACCGTGATGTTGAGTTCTGGATGATCAAATGGAGCAAAGGCGGAAAACAAAGAATTGATGCTCTTACCTTTGACCACTTCTGCCGTACCGGTTTTCGCTCCGGCTTTAACCGACAAGTCCTTCAGTATTCCAGCTGTTCCGGAAATTACTGTTTCTTCCATGTCATTTTTCATCTCTTGTATAACATCGTCCCTGAAAGGAAGTTTGGCAAGCACCTCTTCTTTAAAAATCTTCAAGTCACTATTCTTTTCATCAACGACCCTCTGGACAACCATGGGTTTAAAAAGATTGCCTCCGTTGGCAATGGCCGAAATATAAGTACTAAGCCACAAAGGAGTAACTAGTAAATCCCCTTGGCCTACAGAAATATTATAAGTATCTCCCTGGTACCAATTTTCCCCTTTTGTTTTGAGTTTCCAATCTGGACTGGGAACAAAACCTTGTTCTTCACCGGGGATATCTATCCCTAATTTTACACTAGCTAGTCCGGCTGTCAGGTATTTATTTACTTTTTCGGCGCCAAGACCAGAAATGTTTCCAAAACCGCCCCCTACGGTGAAAAAGAAAACATTGCACGATTGGGCAATAGCCCGTCTTAAGTTAAAAAGTCCATAATCCTGTCTCCAATTCTTAAATACATAGGGGGAATCTTTATCAAAAGGGTTCGGGACAACCAAACTTACACAATCACGAATGGTGTCCTGGGGGGTAATTATTCCTTCCTGAAGAGCTGTCATGCCTATGAACGGCTTGATGGTTGACCCTGGATTATATAATCCGCTTATTACTCTATTGAAAAGAGGTTTAGCCTTATTTTCAAAAAGATTTTTGTACTGATTGTCCGACAGGCCTTGTATAAAAAGATTGCTGTCAAAAGAAGGAAAACTTACCATAGCCAATACGGCACCATTCTGCGGATTTTGAATTATCGCCGCACCGCGAGACAAGCCAGATGAAACCAAAACTCCGTAAAGCTCGTTATACAACTTTTTCTGCAGGTTATAATCGATATTCAAAACCAGATTCTTTCCCTGAATCGGTTCTTTGTTCAGATTCTCATTTTTTTCTCTACTGAAAAAAATCCTTCCATGTTCCCCTCTTAAAATTTCTTCATATTGAGCTTCTACCCCCAAACGACCTATTGTGTCAGTAGAATAATAATATTCATTCTTCAGGTCATCTTTATTTACCTTACCGATATATCCGGTAACTTGGGAGAATTGTTGTCCGTCTATATAATAACGCTTGGTATTGGGGACAATATAATAACCATCGAGATTGAGATATTTGATTGACAAAACTTGCTCCTTGTCTAAATCAGTTGCGGCAAAAAAAATAGAATTCATCTTGATGTTATCTGAAATAAAAGATCCGAACGCATCTGGTTGCATTTTTAAAATTCCAGCTATCTTGTCTCGATTATCGTCCGATAAATTTTCTCTAATCTCTTTTGAAATAACCAAGAGGTCAAAGCTTGGTGAATTTTTAACCAATGGCTTCCCAAACCTATCCATAATAATGCCTCTGGGCGGTGGAATAAGAAAATTTACAGATTTATTTTGCAGGGCAAGTCTTGCAAAAGAATCATGATCGGCAATTCCTATCTTAAAATTAAATGCCATCACTATTGTAAACATAACAATGGCGGCCACAAAAGTCAGCCTGAAAACATCGGTAGAAATTGGTGTTTCAATATCCGAATATTCGCTGCCCGAATCTAAAAGAGTCTCCTCCGGAGCAACCCAGTCTTCGTTTATTGAAATTTTATATTCTCGTTTTGACATCAAACAATAAGCTTTTATTTCTATAATATCTTACTGATTAAAATCGACGATTCCCAAAAAGCAACAAACACAATAACCCCCGAAAGAATAATCAAAATTCCACTTTTAATATCAAAAAAACTGTCTAATAAAAAAAATATCCCCGCTGATACCAATAAGGGTAAAACTAAAACCCCCAGCTTTAACCCCCAATAAAATTCGGCCAATCCGGAGAACACCATTCCAAGAGCCAAGCCCCGAACATTAGTTCCACAAAACAAAAGCATAGCAACAACAAAAATGATGGTCAAAAAGCTTTCTGTGAAATTAAAAAATGCCGGAAAAATTATGCCGTCAAAAAACAGACTCATAAAAAATAGGATGATAATTAATCCAATTCTCATTATTTCATTTTTAGTACCAATACTCGACCCAGTTGAGAATCTTTAGCGGCGGGACGGATGCGAACATCCTTAAACATTTGAGTCATATTAGCTTCGACGTGTTCTACTGAACCAATAACCAAAGCCGGGGGGAACAAGTCGTTACCGGTTGATATCAATATATCTTCTTCTTTTATCTCATCTGCCTGGACAATAAAATCAAGATACATACCTTCGTTTAAGGCGCCCCGCGCAATTCCAATTGTATTGGAATTAATCACTTTAGCAGTAATTTTAAATTCAGGATCGGATATAAAAAGAACTCTTGAAAAATTATGCATGGCTTTCTGGATTTTTCCAACCAGGATTCCTTCGGCGGTAATTATAATATCACCATCAGAGACATCATCTTTGATTCCTTTATTAAGCAGGGCGTTGTACCCAATAGGAGTGAGGCTAAGATTATAAATGCCGGCATAAATAACCGGATAACTGAATTTCTGGGAAATGCGGGCAGCATATCTCAAAAAATCATTCTCGTTTTCCAAATCATCAATTTTTGCTTTTAAACTTAAGACAATTTCCCGGTCTTGTTTTAATTTATCATTTTCACTTGCAAGCCGATTGAAGTTTTTTATTTTCTCAACAAAACCACCGACACTTTCCGCGTTCGTAAACAAATAACTTCCCAAATTTATAAAAGATTTTGGATAAAAATCCAGCCTGTCTTTAATCAAGTATTTATTTAAAAAAACAACGCCAATGATGGCTGTCAATAAAATAACGCTTAATTTTGCTTGAGGTTTTTTCATGGATCAGAAATAATCGTCTTTTTGGGTGGCAACCAGAACGTTTTTAAGCTGATCAACATTTTCAAGCACAAAACCGCACCCTCTCGCCACAGCAGTCAAGGGATCATCCACTATTTTTACGAATAGCTTGGTTTCATGAGCTATCATCTTATCCAATCCCTTCAGCAGTGCGCCTCCTCCGGCAAGAAATATAAACCTATTTATAAGATCCGCCGTCAGTTCGGGCGGAGTTTCCTCAATTGTATTTTTAACGGCAAGAACAATGCTCTTTACAGAGCGTTGTATTGCTCCTCTGATTTCTTCCGAAGTTATAGATATTTCTTTAGGTAAACCTGAAACCAAATCCCTGCCTCTCACGTGGCCTTCTCCTTCCTCTTCCGATGGATAGGCCGAACCAAAATTTAATTTCAAATTTTCTGCCGTAGCTTCTCCAACCAATAAATTTCTTTCCTCTCTTAAATATCTGACAATATCTTCATTGAGTTTGTCTCCGGCCACTCGCAAAGAGCGGGAAGCGATAACCCCGCCCATAGAGATAACCGCCACTTCGGTTGTACCGCCGCCCATATCAACTATCACATTGGCCACCGCCTCATGAACGGGCAAACGAGCTCCGATGGCTGCAGCCATCGGCTCTTCAATGAGATAAACCTCCCTTGCGCCGGCATTGTAAGTCGCATCCTCAACAGCTCTTTTCTCAACCTCTGTGACTCCTGAAGGAATCCCGATTACTACTCTTGGTCGAGGCAATAACGTAAAACCTTCCCGATGAACTTTGTCTATAAAATACTTGAGCATTTGTTCTGTTACCTCAAAGTCGGAAACAACACCATTCACCAGCGGACGAGAAACAGTAATGTACCCGGGGGTCCGACCGACCATTGTTCTGGCTTCTTTGCCAATGGCCAGAATCTTGCCAGTTTTTTGGTTCACGGCCACGATTGACGGTTCATTGATTACAATTCCTTTTCCGCGAACATAAACCAGGGTATTTGCCGTACCCAGATCAATTCCGATATCTTTGCTCCAATACCCGAATAGTCGGTTAAACATATTGATATACTACCATAGCAAAATCATTATCAACAATCAAA
>CAZZGH010000056.1:0-4241 GCA_964653875.1 uncultured Candidatus Saccharibacteria bacterium | reverse complement strand
AGGGTAGGGCTGTGGATAACTTTTAATGAGCCTTGGATATACGCCGGAGGTTCATATTTAACAGGACAATGGCCGCCGCAGAAACATAATATTTTCAAAGCAATCAAGGTTCGGAATAATATAATTCGATCGCATACACTCGCCTATCGGGAAATAAAAAGTTCCTACAGTGTTCCGTCCGATTCCGGTTCTTTTGGTCATATGTCGCACAATGTTGGGCCACTAGTCGGAGGAGTGGAAAATAATATTTTATTCATGGGCCACCCCATGTTTAAACGCTTGGGGATATTGAGATTCTTAAATAAATTAATAAATTTATATTTTTGGGACAAAACTCTTCCCTATCAGGACTTTATCGGCCTGAATTACTATACGACCTTGCGTTTGTTCGGAACTCGGGAGCTGAAACAAGGTTTTGCCAAAGAAATGGGTTGGGATGTCTATCCTAAAGGTATTTATCATCGTCTCATGGAGCTTAAAAAGTATAAAAAACCTATTTTTGTTACCGAGAACGGTATTGCCGATAGCAAGGATGAATTGAGAGAACAATTTATCAAAGAACATCTCCGGTGGGTTTGGCAGGCCATCCACGACGGAGCGGATGTACGAGGCTATTCGTATTGGTCGCTTTTGGATAATTTCGAGTGGGCTCATGGCTTTAAACCACGCTTTGGGTTAGTTGAAATTGATTATGCGACATTTGCCAGAAAAATTCGTCCTTCGGCTCTTGAATTTGCTAAAATATGTAGGGAAAATAGATTAGAAACTAGTAATTAGAAATTAGTAATTTTTTTATGCTTTGGTTGTATTTAGCTCTCCTTGCTTATTTTGTTAATGCTATTGCGTTTATAATTGATAAACACCTTCTTGCCTCTTCGATACCTAAGCCTTTTGCCTATGCTTTTGGGGTTTCGATTTTAAGTGTTTTAGCTTTGATATTGATACCTTTTGGGGTTTTGTGGCCGGGATTTTCTTATTTTTGGATTGCTTTTGCCTCTGGCGGAATATTCTTTCTTGCCTTGGTTTTTCTCTATAAAGCTATCAGGTTAAGCGATGTTTCCGTGGCCACAACAAATGTCGCTACTATTAGCGCAATAAGCACTTATCTTTTTTCGATATTAATTTTAAGCGATCGCTTGACCTCAAACCATGAGCTTGCGTTTGTTCTGCTGGTTAGTGGTATTGTTTCTCTTGGTTTGGTTAAAAAAGAAATATTTAAATACTCGGTTTTGGCGGGTATATTGATGGGCCTTTCGATAGTTTTGTTGAAGTGGGTTTTTAATTCTTCCGATTTTATAAACGGAATATTCTGGACCAGAATCGGGTTTATCGGATCTGCTCTTGCTGTTCTTATTTCTCAATCCGCTAGAAAGGAAATTTATAGCTCTCTTCATAATGCACCCCGCTCTTCATTGTTTCTTTTTGTTTTAAACAAAATAATTGCAGGAACTGGATTTATCGTTTTTTATCTTGCCATCAGTTTGGGCAATGTATCCTTGATAAGCGCTCTTTTGGGCGTACAGTTTGTTTTTATATTTGTTTTGGCTTTGATTTTTAGGCAGAAAATTCCAGGCGTGTCGGAAAACGTTAAAGGGAAAATTCTTTTAGGGAAATTTATTGGTATAGCCTTGATAGGTTTCGGCTTCTTAATGCTATTTACATAATGAAGATAAAATACAGAATATTATTAATTTTCGTTGCTATCATAGCGTTTTTTTGGGTGTTGTCATGGAACCTTTCTGTTAAAGAAGAATTTACATATGGCGTTTCGTTTAGCCGTTTTCATTCCGATGAACTTAAACTTGATTGGGAAAAGACATATCTGGCCATTCTGGATGATTTAAAAGTAAGGCATCTTCGATTTTCTGCTCATTGGCCATTGACTGAACCTAAAGAGGGCGTCTACAATTTTTCCGAGCTTGATTTTCAGATTAGAGAAGCCGAAAGAAGGAATGCCACTGTAATCTTAGCCATCGGCCGGCGTCTTCCCGGCTGGCCGGAATGCCACACTCCGGACTGGGTTGATAAATTGCCACTTGAACAACAGAGGAGAAAGCTCTTGGAATATATTGAAACAGTCGTGAATCGTTACAAGAATTCGCCAGCTGTTCGATATTGGCAGGTTGAAAATGAGGTGTTCCTTACTTTTTTTAGTCGCTCTGAATGTGGAGAATATTCCGAAGGACTTGAGGATTTTTTGAAAGCAGAAATTGATTTAGTCCACAAGCTTGATCCTTCCCGACAAGTTATTGTTACCGATAGCGGTGAATTTGGAACTTGGTACAATGCATATCAATCGGGTGATGTATTCGGAACCAGTGTGTATCTATATGTTTGGTGGAGAAATTATTTAGGCCCTATTCGGTACCCAATAACGCCGGTGTTCTTTAGAATAAAACATTCGTTGGTTCGTTTAATTTACGGACCCAAACCTTCGATGGTAATCGAACTTTCTGCTGAACCATGGTTGCTTCAGCCGATAGTCAACACGCCTTTAGAAGTTCAACTTCAAAGAATGGGGATTGACAAATTCAATGAAATGATAGATTTTTCGTCTAAAACCGGGTTTGATACTTTTTATCTTTGGGGTGCCGAATGGTGGTACTGGATGAAAATAAACGGTCATCCAGAATTCTGGAATCGGGCTAAAGAATTATTTGCAACTCAAAAACCAATATAGTATATAAGGTAGATGGGAGAGAGTGGCCTAAAAAGTTTTATAAATTCTGTAATATTCTTGGTGAAGCTTTTTGCTGGACTGAAGGATAAGTTTCTTGCCCAGAAATTATATGATAATATTTCCGGATTTGTTGCTGGTTATATTAGATTATCTAATTCAAAAGAAGAGGAGGGCAAGATGTCGCACAACTCTCGTTTTGCAACTTCTGATGAAATCGCAAAACGATACAATATTGTGCAACATGCTAGCATGTCGCACAATATTGTGGCCATTGAATTTAAAAATTCCATCGACAATTTGTTGGAACTTCTTGATTATCTGGAACATTCAAAATCCGTTTCTATCACTCCCCTCCTTTATGCCCGCAAAAATATTCTGAATTTCAAACTTGATTTGGTTAGATTGTATTATCAGTCAATCCGATCGACACACAAACAAAAAGAGAATAAAGCCGTTGTTCTCGTTCCCAAAAATGTCCCATCCAAAAAATTAAAGGAGAGCTCCAACAAAGAAAGAATTTTTGATTTCATAAAACGCTCTCCCAACTCCCGTACCAAAGAAATAATTGGCGAATTCAATATATTATCCGAAAGAACGGTAAAAAGGAACTTGAAAGAATTAACTACAGAAGGCCTAATTCGCAAGTGGTCTAAGGATAACGGGGTTTATTACTCAGCCACTTAATTAAAATATTCTATGATTAAAGGTGTTATTTTGGCCGGAGGGCGCGGTACTCGTCTTTGGCCGATTACAAAAGCGGTTTCAAAGCATCTGCTTCCGGTAGGCAATCAGCCGGTTATTTTTTATCCAATTATGACACTGAAAAATGTGGGAATTAAAGATATTCTTGTTGTTTGCGGCTCCGAACATACTCATCAGTATATGGAAGTGCTTGGTTCCGGAAAAGAGTTTGGAGTTCGCTTTTCGTATACTATTCAAAGGGAGCCGGGAGGAATCGCTCAAGGGTTGGGTTTGGCCAAATCGTTTGCTGATGGCAATCCCGTTGCCCTTATCTTGGGTGACAATATTTTCGGCGATGATTTCTCAAGTGCTGTCAAAAGATTCTCAAAAAAAGAACAAGGCGGGTTGATAGTTTTAAAACAGGTTTCTGATCCGGAAAGATTTGGCGTAGCTTCTTTTCGTAAGAATGGAACCATAAAAAATGTTATTGAAAAACCTAAAAAGCCTGTCACCGATTGGGCCGTGACCGGATTTTATCTTTATGACAATCGCGTCTTTGATATTATTAAAAATCTTAAACCATCCGCCCGAGGTGAATATGAGATAACCGATGTCAATAATTTCTATATCAAAGAAGGCACAATGAGCCACTTCAAAGCCAAAAAATTCTGGATCGATGCTGGTACTTTTGACTCTCTCCATCTTGCCAATCTCCTTGTCCGGAAACACAAACGACCTGTGGACTAACGACATTGAATGTCGTTATGACGAAACTGTGGATAACTTTGTTATTTGTATATTAAAAAGGACTTATATTTTGCTATCATAAAGGCATAACTTGAACAAATAAAATAGCATTTATGCTTAAATCTATTCAGCT
>CAZZGH010000055.1:0-4292 GCA_964653875.1 uncultured Candidatus Saccharibacteria bacterium | reverse complement strand
TGGAGTTAGGAAAACAGGAAGACAGGGAAGTCACATTCCTTGAAGCAGATGAGCTGGAACGGCTCCTTAAGTCACCTGAAGGGGGCAACCTAGACACCTTAAGAGATAGGGCAATTCTTGGCACTTTGTTCAGCACCGGCATGCGTGTCTCCGAGCTTTGTTCTTTAGACAAGGACAAGATAGATACAACCCGAGGCGAACTAAGCATAAGGGGGAAGGGGTCAAAGATAAGGGTGGTGTTTTTGTCGGACGAGGCAAAAGAAGATATAAATAAATACCTAAACAAAAGGTCTGATGTTGACGAAGCGCTCTTCATTCGTATCCCTAAAACTAAAATATTCTCTAAAGACTCTAATTTACGACTAACCCCCCGGAGTATCCAGAGAATAGTTGGAAAATACGCCACCAAAGCCGGCATAGTCGGCAAGAATGTATCGCCCCATTCACTAAGGCATACGATGGCCACCGATTTATTACGCAACGGGGCCGATATTCGTTCGGTCCAGGCCATGCTCGGCCATTCATCCGTCACCACAACCCAAATTTATACCCACGTAACAGATAAGCAACTTAGGGAGGTGCATAGGAAGTTTCACAACAAAAAATAGCGAAAAATTCGCTACAAAAAATACTTGTTGAACGTATCAATAAATACTAGCGGGTCAACATTGGTTCCGTGCACCTTAATCATAAAGTGCAGATGGGGCGGAGTCCCTCGGGGAGTTGCTCCTGTTAAAGCAACAATTTGTCCCTTTTCTACTTTATCACCGGCTTTGACTTTAAATTTAGAGAGATGAAGATATAGGGAAAGAACACCAGATCCGTGATCAATTACCAATAATTTTCCTTCTGTCCCTCTAAGGGGAAAGTTATGAGCCAGAAGAACCTTTCCTGAATTTATGGCTATAACCGGCAGGGGAGTCTTTGCCCTGAAATCAACCCCACCATGAGGCACCTCTTTTTTGACCGTTATCGTCTTGGTTTTCCTGCTGTATGTTCCGTAAAGACGGAGAGTGCCAAATAAATCGGTCACTTCAATATTGCTTAACGGAGAAATAAAATGACCGGAAGTATAGTCTTCGAATTTGTTTGCCAACCTATAGGCGGAGTGCATAAGATCTACATCTTTAATCCGACGTTCCTTAACGGCTTTACTCGGTGTCCTTACCGGGCCCGCAAACCAAGGAGTTCCAAATTCTTTTTTAAGAACTTCAATTTCGTCATAGTACCAATCCAATCTCACCCCGCGGCCACATTCCACTAAATAGACCAGATATTTGCCGGGTTTTTCTTGCGTGCCGGTAGGTTTTGTATCCACATCAATACCAATAAACACATAGCCGTATTTATTTGGAATATATTGTTTATCAAAAACCGAAACACACACTGTTGGCCCTTGCCATTGAGGCAAAATCTTTATCAAAACTACGCCACCCTGTTCAACTCTTTGGTTTAAAATTTCAAAACTTTTCGCTTGAGCCATGCTTTGATCCGCAAAAGAAAGGCAAGCAATGATAACAATTGCCAACCAAACATGCTTTATCATTGTAAAGGTCCTTTTCTACAATCTTATGCTATAAAATAGCACATTAACCAACAAAATCCAGCCATGAAAATTCTTCAGCTGTCATTTTGGCAGAATTCTCTTCCAGAATTTTCAGAGCTTTCTTTCCGTCTATATGTCCGCTCCCTCGTTTCTCACCAGTCGCTGGATCAATAACAGGAAACCCGGCTATTGGAAAATGTTCTTCAGTCTCATGTCCATCTTTCCAGCGAATGTCTACAACAAAATGATTGTTTTCTATGCGATATCTCAAAACTCCGAATTTATTTTCCCGCTCTTGTTGTGTTGACGTTTCAAATTTTTTCATAGGATTAATAGTTTTTATCTTCGTTTTTCCAACAAAGAAACCCGGCATTCCAGAACGGCAAATTTATCCCGAGCCACTTTTTTATAACCATATTTTAAATTTATAAAAATAAGCAAAAACTGTCAATTTCCAATTAAGAAGAATTTTTAACATCTTTTCTTGTGATGACTACAGCAACCATGGTAAGCACACTTATAAGTATAGGAAACCATACTTGGGAAAACCATGGAACTGGAATCAAGAAAAGAACATCCGGGGTTAATAGTGATGAGGGCCAGCGAACTATGGCCCATAAACCAATGTAGTAGAAGATATCCCAAGTCGCAAAAGCCCAAAGAAATATCGCCCAACGTTCCCGCAAAGATTTAACAGCTACAAGAGCAATGCTAAGCAACATAATCATAGTAGCGGCCTCCCGAAAAAATTCTACTGCCAATAAACTTTTTGGCAATTCGCTGAGAATTTGAGCTTGTTGGTAAATATCAGCGGAAAGTCGAGCAATATCGGAAAGTGTTCCCCCATATCCAGGAAGAAGTCCTACTGCGGCACGAAGATAAACTACAACCGATGCTTCAACAAATCCAAAAGCGATTCCAAACAAAACAGAAATAAGAAGGGTCCATTTTGAAATTACAAGCCCCTCCTTCCGCCATAAATAATATGCAACAAATGGAATGATTATTAAAAGATTCACCCACCAAGGTTGTGCAAAAAGTGTAAATTCGTTCATAAGTTTCAGTCCTTTTGGTGCCGCCGGTCGGAGTCGAACCGACACGGGATTGCTCCCACATCATTTTAAGTGATGCATGTATACCAATTCCATCACGGCGGCATTATAAAAATATCTTTTTGGTGTTCTTATTTCTGTTTCTCCCTCGATGTGTAGATTTTAAGCTATGACAATTCGGACACAAAACTCTTAAATTCTCGATACGATTATCGTGTCTATCCCCATTAATATGGTCTAACTCTAATGGCAAATATCCTTGCTCTGACGTTTTTGACCATTTGCATTCCTCACAATGCATTGGCTTTAATCCTATTTTAAATAATCTATTTTTAAGTTTAAAACTCTGGTAAGTACTGCCTTGAACAAGGATTTTTTCAAGAGGTATGAACGGTTTTCCAATTCCTCTTAATCCTTTATTCCAAGCCATGCCTTTAAAATGGCTGGCATCTAAGTTTAACTCTTTTACATATTTCTTTATCTGATCATAATTTCCTCCGGCTTCGACTAAGTTAAGTTTTGACAAAACCTTACGATAACTTAAAGAAGATTTAACGGCCTCTTTAAGTTGCTCGATTGTCCATGTTCGTTTCCGTGACATTAACTAAATTATACCAAACGGAAAACGAACTTGCCAATGTCTTATCAACATGCTTACCGTTATTTAAATTTCAATATGCGGATTTACTTTTTTAAGACGGTTTAAAGCGCCTTTGACCCAAGCGGAATTATTCTTATACCAATTCACTGTTTTCGGAAACATCACTTCAAATTCGCACTTCCGTTCCCACCTTAACTCCTTTCTTATCTTGGAATCGTCTACAGCATAGCGCCTGTCATGTCCCGGCCTGTCAGCTACAAATTTTACCATAGAACCGGGTTTTTTCAATATGTTTAAAATCTTTCCAGCAATCTCAATATTGGATAATTCCTGACCGCCTCCAATGTTGTAAACCTCGCCCGGTTTGCCTTTCATCAACACGGTGTCCAATGCCGAAACATGGTCATTAACATGTATCCAGTCCCTTACATTTTTCCCGTCTCCGTACAATGGCAATGGTTTATCGGCCAAAGCTCTAAGAGTAAAATAGGGGATGAGTTTTTCCGGATATTGATAGGTTCCATAATTATTGGAACAATGAGTGACAACTACCGGAAGACCCCAAGTTGAAAAATAAGAATAGGCCAAAAGGTCGCCGCTGACCTTGGACGCCGAGTAAATACTTCTTGGTGTGTATTGGGTTTTTTCTGAAAATTTCCTTTTGGATTTAAGATCCAGGCTCCCGTAAACCTCATCAGTAGATACTTGAACAAATTTCCTGACCCCGAATTTCTTGGCAGTTTCAAGGAGATTGAAGACCCCATAGATGTTGGTGTTTATAAAATCATTTCCGAATCCATGGATACTCCTGTCCACGTGGGATTCGGCGGCAAAGTTTATGACATATTCCGGACGGAAACCTTTGAAAGCTTTTTCAATCGAGTTCAAGTCGGCAATATCGCCCCTCAAAAAATTATAATTCTTGTGCCCGGAAACGTCTTTAAGATTTTCCAGATTTCCGGCGTAAGTGAGCTTATCAAAATTTAAAATTTTAAAATCAGGGTGTTTCTTCACAAAATATCTGACAAAGTGGCTACCGATAAACCCCGCTCCTCCAGTAACAAGTAGCTTCTTCATAATTGATGAGGTGCCG
>CAZZGH010000054.1:0-4292 GCA_964653875.1 uncultured Candidatus Saccharibacteria bacterium | reverse complement strand
CAACTGGCTTAGAGGAACGACCCGCAGGCGCTTGGGCTTGGTTCTACCAAGCGCCGAGGGAGAAGAAATTTTTATCGCAGGAATAAAAATATTCTGGTTCTGAGAAGCCAGTTAGCCGAGCACCCTATTCCTTATCCGACAAGAATTTGTCTATCCCATCTTTGAGTTTGTCGCTAAACTCTTTGAGTTTGTCTTTCAAAAAAAGAGATTTTATAAAAGCACTGCCAAATATAAGTTTTAAAATATAAACCAAGGCCACAGCTCCACCCAAGAAAACTATCAAATAGGAAAAGCTCCTAAGAGAGTCGACAAAAAATTTATAACTTTGACCGAAGAAATATCCTATGAATAAAGTAACCAATACCCATCCGATTGAACCAATAAAATTATACAGGGAAAATTTTTTAAAATCATATTTCAAAGATCCGGCCATTATAAGCGTTGCAACGGTAAGAGAAAAAGTAAATTTTGTAAAAATAATTGCCCGTCCGCTATATTTATGAAAATATTCTTCTACTTTTTCAATAATTTTTATCCCTTTTTTGTCTTTACGAACCCACTTATCAATCGGCTTAGCCCCTGCAAAATAACCGACGGTATACCAGAGGTATCCGTTAATAATATAGCCGATGGTAAAAATTATAAAAATAGGTAAAAGCTTGATGGTCCCGGTTGAGACCAAAAAACCTCCAAGAACCATGCTGTTTAAACCCTCAAAAACAGAGCCCAAAAAAAGGAGTAAATACTTGTACTCTACCAGGGTGGGAAAACTCGACTGAATAAATTGTAGAACGCCTTCCATGCTCAGAGTGGAGGTTATTTAAAAATTTTTAAAATCTGAAAATCCTTAATTAGAGTATCCTTAGTAGCCCTGTTATATATCGCCACAGCCGGATGGTACAAAGGCACAATCTTGATTCTATCCCGATTTGCTTCGCTTGAAAAGCGATTAGCAAATCGAGGATCCTCGATTTTTCTATCTAGACCCTTAGTCGAGGATGAAAAATCGGGACCATATTCCACTTCGGCTTCAAAAACTTTACCATGCATCTGGCTTATAGTGGTCAGACCACTATAAGGGTTGGCTAATCCGAATTTTCTCATGATGTAATCCATTGAAAAACGGCCAAGAGTAGCGATAACTTCGGGCTGGATTATTTCTATCTGTCTGTCCAAAAATGGGCCGTATGCTTTAATTTCTTCCGGCAAAGGGTCTCTGTTGGCTGGCGGTCTGTCTTTGACGATGTTGGTGATATAAATATCTTTTCTGGCTATGCCGGCCGAAGCAAGAAGTTCATCAAGAATTTTACCGGCCGCGCCACAGAATGGCCTTCCGGTTTTGGCTTCATTTTTTCCCGGTGCTTCACCGATAAACATAATTTTGGCCCAGTGACTGCCTTCTCCGATAACAGGAAAAACTTTATTTTTGATGCGCTCTTTATAAAGTGGCGACTCTTTGAGATTTAAGACTTCGTCTTTGATTTGTCTTAAGAGTTCGGTGCGATCAGACATAAACATTATTCTAATTTAAATTAAAAAAGGGAGCAAATGCCCCATCTTGAAAAAATTAGGGGCGGCCTTCGCCGCCCTACATTTTACCGACTCTTCCGCCCGTGATAGCAGCGGCCGCGCGCAGTGCATGCGCCCGTGCGCGTGTGGCCGACCTTGCCCTTGATTCGGGCCTTGTCGACGACTCCGAACTTGATCGCCAAAGCCCTTTGCTTCTTACCGGCCATAACGTACCCCTCCTTGACCGCTCATGCGGTCAGTTTCGATTGTTGTTTAATCATTATATCATCTTCGTGATTAATAGTCAAGAGCATGACTGCTAACCAAAAAATGAACCTCCCCTGCTGAAGAGTCCATAAAAAATGGTCAAACAACCCCACAAACAAAAATGACGAGAATAAAATTAAGACTGAATAGTGATACAGCTTCTCCATTTTTGTGCTTACAATAAAATCTTTGACCAAAAATACCAGAAACAGGACCATTGCTGCGAGACCCAAAATTCCTGTCTCCGAATATATCAATAAATAAATATTGTGTACCGGCTGATAAAGATTGCGGGGTAAGTTGGGGTCTTTGACCATCAGCCAATTCACAAAATTGCCCGCCCCCACTCCGAACCAATTTAAAGATTTAAGAGATTCTTTGTTGTAAAAGACCCTTAGCTGGACTGCCTCATCTCCGGAAGAAATCTTAATCCGACTGACAGTCTCGGGCCAATAAAAAATTCCGAACAGCACAACTACGGCCGCACTGATAACCAAAATCTTAGTGAGTTTAACCCCGTTCAATCCGTGAGCAAAGATTTTCCTAAAATTCTTTTTGCCCGTTACAAGGATGGCCCTTGTAATGAATCCTGCAAACCATAAAAATATCATCACGCGGGCAAAGGTAAAAAACAAAGCAAAAAGCATTAATGGATATCCAATTAAAAAGTAATTGTTTATTTTGGGCCGGTAAAGAAAGATAAAATAAAAGACAAAAATAGTTAGGAATAAAAAGGCAGCTAAAATATTAGGATGGGGAGTGGTTCCGTAAGCACGTATTATCTTTTCTCCTTGCAGAGTATAAAACGAGGCAATACCGGTTAGATCTGGCGATAAGACGCTTTCGCCTAGCAGTTTTAACCCTAAACTGGACTGCTTAGAAAACTGCAAAATTGCAATTATCGCCTGAAATAATCCCCCGCCTATCAAAACAACCATTGACCTCATCAGGCCAAATTTATAAACCACATAGCTTTTAAGATAGAAATAAAAGACGATAAATTCTACAAGTTTTAAGACATTATAAACGCTTAGGGTATAGCTAGAAGAATTCTTAACAGAGATAGCTGAAACAACAATAAGAGCAAATAAAAAATAGTCGTATTTTTCTATTTTTGGCTTAACCCGATTAAATATCCAAAACCCGAAAAGGATGAGCAATAAAATGTCAGTGCCATAAAGAGATATTGCCTGCCATTCATTGAAATTCCAATTCTGGTGCCACAAAATCTTCCGTGTCTGAAACGGAATCGCAAACAATAGAAAATAAAATAAAAATTGTTCCAATTTTTTCACAAATTTATTGTAGCATTTTCGCTCAACCACAACCACTTTTCTCCCAGCTTCCTCTTGGACTATTTCTATAAACTCCTCCTAATTTCTCTGACCGCCCGAAGCAACTCCTGTCGAACCATGCGGTCGCCCTTGGCGACCGTTTTCGACATCCTCGGGTCGGTTCCCAGAGAAATCGCGTCAGAGTTCCTGAAATAGTTACCAATCGTGCAGTTTGTGAGAAAATAGCAGTGGCTTCGCTTAATTTTAAAACAAACGGAAATTACCCCTACATTGGACTTAGAGGTAGCAATCTCTTAAATTTGCAAATACAGAAAAGGAGACATCTTGAATACCGCGTCGGGCGTGTTGGCCATCGTTGGATTTCTACCCTACATTTGGGCAATCGTGAACCATCAAGCTGAACCGTCGCCGATTTCGTAGGCTATTTGGACAAGCGTGGATACACTTGCTTTCTTGGCCATGAAAAAGGAGAAAGCTCTGAACGGTCTGATAACTGCAGGTGTTGTTCGCGCTTGGACCATCACTTTCTTTGCTTTGGTTTTCGGCGGCAAACCAACGATGGGGTCAATTGAGTGGGTCAGCATCATCGGCGCTGTGACTGGCATTGTCCTGTGGCAAGTTAAAGGTGATGCAATCTATGGAATCATATGTTCACAGATTGCAACATTTGCCGGCGCTTTCCCGACATTTGTCGGAGGTTATATGAGCCCAGCCCAGGAAGACCCATTTGCTTGGTCCATTTGGTTCGCTTCATGCGTCTGTGCGCTATTGGCTATCAAGAAGTGGAATCTGGCGAATGCCCTCCAGCCACTTACGTGGACCTCAATTGAGACCACCATGGTTTTCCTTGTCATTATCCGTCCCCTTTGGCTTTAACAAGGGGGAGAACACGTGAAAAAGAAAAAGAAGTCATGGCTTCGGCGGATACTTGCGAAACTCCGCCGGCGCAATTCCAGCACCATGACGGGCTGTCGTCCCAAGCAGCGACCCGTCAAGCACTTCTAATAGTGCCCCGCACAACAGAAAGCTCCGCGCTTCATCTGGTGCGGGGCTTTTTTATTTGACATTAGAATCAGTTAGAGCAAGGCCTTGTTGCATTTTTCAGACCCGCGTTTTTACTTGAGCGAAACCCCGCCCATTTCTGACCGATTGGTTTCGAGGGTAACACAATGCTTAAATTAATTGATAATTTGCTTAATTCAACAAATTTTAGCCGGAAAA
>CAZZGH010000053.1:0-4364 GCA_964653875.1 uncultured Candidatus Saccharibacteria bacterium | reverse complement strand
CAAAAAGTTTCTTGCCGGGGATTTTTGTGATATAATATAGATAATGATACCTCAATTCATTCAGCCTTTTCTTTGGTCTTATGATATTGAAAAGATAGACTTAGTCAGAGATAAAAAAAGAATAATAACCAATATCCTCAATCTCGGATCCGCCAATGCTGTTGAGTGGCTTTTTAGCGTCTACAGCCACAAAGATATAGAAGAAACAGTGTCCAATCCTTTACCGGGCGAGTGGAACAAAAAATCGCTTAATTTTTGGACGCTCGTTTTGGGAATCAAGCCAAACATTACCGCGCGAAGTGAACATTTTTTATAATATCTTAGACAAAGAAAGAGTCGAGCTCCTCCCTGTGCTACAGGTTTTTAAGGACGATTTTTATTTAGCTGGTGGAACAGCATTAGCTTTGCAGATTGGCCATCGGGACAGTCTGGACTTTGATTTTTTTAAGGAAGGCGAGATCGAAACTGGAGAAATTTTTACCAGGGTCGCTAAAGCCTTCAATCTCCGGAAGATTTTGAAAGTCCAGGAAGATAAAAACACCCTCGCAGTGATAATCGGCGATAAAATTAAACTATCTTTCTTCAGTTATAGTTATAAACTAATTGATGAGGCAGTGGATGAAGGCAATTTGAAATTAGCTTCAGTTGCGGATATTGGCTGTATGAAACTGTCAGCGATTACAGGCCGGGCCAGTAATAAGGATTATATTGACCTCTATTTTATTTTAAAGACGATTAAACTCGATGATTTGTTGGCTAAAGCATCGGTTAAATTGCCGGACTTAGATAAAAATTTGATACTCAAAAGTTTAGTGTATTTTGACGATGTTAACATCGAGCCGATTATGTTTAAGAATGACAACCATGTCAATCTCGGTGAGATAAGGGCATTCATGGAAAAAACGGTCCGGGACTTGGTAGTGCTATGAGTGATTGGGGATAACAGGGGTGCTAAAAAGCATAGTTTATTCTATAATAGGATTAGGACTTGTCGGTGGCGGCTGGTACGGCTGGAAATGGTGGAAGAGGCGGAAATCTTCTACAATAGAAATGCCAATAAATTAATGGAACAAAGAAAATTTATATTTTTAGGTTTAATTTTACTGCTGGCCGGTTTTAATTTTAGTTTAAGATCCAATAATGTTCCCGAAGCTTCGGCGGCTGTTTGTATGCTCTCAAATCTGACTTGGATGCAGGCTAATGCTCGTGTTGGGGATAAGGTAAAGTTTAAGATTGACGGCCAAAATTGTGCGTCTCAAAAGGTAACAGTAAAAATAATGTATGATCAGATGTTCCCAATATCGGATACTGTTCAGGACATATTGGTATTAAATTTTCCAGCGAATGGGGATACAATTATTGGAGAATGGACGATAACCGCAACAAGTGGTGGTGCATATGGCAATTCGAGTCTTTATCTACTTGCGAATTTGGATTCTGCCGGAACGGGAACTACGGCTGATTCTAGAGAAATGGGGTCTATTCCATACCTTAGTGTTGCTCCAGTTTTGGGTTTGAATCCGGATATGACTATAACTATGTTTGATCCTAACCCGAAACAGATTCCAGCCAATACAACATCAGAGTTAATTTTTTCATTCAGGGCAAAAGTTGATACTCCTTTATACTTTTTTCAAAGATGTCAGCAAGTGCAGGCTTTTTTACTCAATGATTCTGGTACTAAGATTTACACTCAAAACCCCGTAGATGCAAGCAATACAAATTCTGATTATAAATTTGATTTTAGATATCGTTATGATGCAAAATCAGATGGCACGGTTAATTTTAGAGGAAAATTAGAATGTAAAAGTGCTGGTCCAAATAGTTTAGGCGTAACACTGCCGACATCATCTCCTGTCTGTGTGGCCATAGGAAGCGGTGTTTGTACTGGCGGGACAGGTAATTGTGGTGGTCAAGGTCAGCCGGCTTGTAGACCAGGTGAAACTCAGACCTATCCTTTTGAAATCCCCAATCCACTAAAGGGCGGAGCGAGTGATTTTGCGAGTTTGGTTAAAATTATTGCCCAGTGGATATTTAATTTAGCAATTCCCATTGCGGTTGCTATGATAGTATATTCAGGTATTTTGTTTCTAACCGCTAAAGGTGAACCGGCAAAAGTGACTAAAGCCAAAGATGTTTTGAAGTATGCCATTATCGGTCTTGCTATAATTTTGATTGGAAGCGGGTTTGTCACTTTAATACAAAGTATTTTAGAATTAGGAGGCACGTCTTAATGAATATATTTAAAAAAATTTTCTATGTAGCGACGCTTTCTTTGTTCGGTTTTTCTGCATCGGCTCAAGAATATACCGGTATCAATTTAACCATACAGAGCGTCTTCGGCATAATCACCGGATTGGCTTGCTGGTTTTCGAGATTTGCGCTTATCCTTATCGTTGCCTATATAATAATTTACGGAATTAAATTCATGATGGCCCAAGGCAACCCGACCAAATATGAAGAAGCTAAGAAATCTTTTGGTTGGGGATTGATAGGGATACTGGTAATTCTTGGTACTTATACCATTATTGCAACGGTTGCGAATGCTCTGGGAGCCAATTATACGTTGCTTATTCCATTGAATTGTAGCTAACGGGTTTTATATGGGTATTATTTCAAAAATTTTATTTATTACACTTCTGTTCTTAGCTATGACTCATGCGGGTTCGGCTTATCAGCTTGCTGATTTGCCTCCCGGACAGCCGATAACATTTAATGAGATTGATAGTTTAATTGGTCGAGTGGCACAGTTTATGGTAGTTGCTAGCGTTTTGATTGCTATAATTATGATTGTTTGGAGCGGTATTACTTATATGGCGGCTGGAGCCAATGCTACCAAGGTCACTGAAGCTCAAACAAGGTTGAAAAATGCTATAATCGGGGCGGCGATAGTTTTAGGAGTGGGAGTTATAATTCAAACAGTAGCCGGAATAGTAACCAGAAGTTTCTTCTGTCAGTTTCAGCTTTTAGGGGTCTGTATTATTCCATAGATTTTAGATATAATTTAGATAGATAATATTTTTTTGAAGGGAGGTGGATGTATGAATAGAGGAAGAAAATTTGCGTATGTTTCTTTGGCTGCAATAGTATTATTGATGCCTGTTTTAGTTTTAGCGGCATTACCAAACCCAACACCACCATTAACTGGATCCGCTATTACTCTTACTGAAATACAGGCGAGAATAACCCAGATAGCACAATTCTTGATTATTGTCGGAGTTATTTTGGCCGTTATATTTATTATTTGGGGTGGCATTATGTATATGGTTGCAGGAGGAGCAGAAGATAAGGTTAAAGATGCAAAAGCAAGAATTATGAATGGAATCATCGGAGCTGGAGTTGTTTTGGCAGTTGGTGTTATTCTGCAGACGGTTGCCGGTCTGATCGCAAGAACATTCTTTAGTTAGTATTGGATATTTAGACATGTCTGAAAAACCAACCCTCGTGGGTTGGTTTTTCGTGGTGGACAAGAGTAGTTATAAACATTGGCAGACGTATCTTGGTTTAGTATGATAGATATTGTGCATAGATTATCTAAAACTAAGATTGAGTGGAGTTCCAAATTTGCATATGCGATTGGTTTAATTACTACAGATGGTTGTTTGTGTAATGATGGCAGGCATATTGATTTTACTTCCAAAGATGAGGAACTTGTTTTAAAATTCAGAGAATGTTTAGGAATTAAAAATAGGGTAGGGATAAAGTATAGAGGAAATGATGAATATCAGAAAACAAAATGCTTTAGGATTCAACTGGGGGATATAAATTTTTATGAATTTTTGATATCCATAGGATTAGGTCCAAAAAAGTCAAAAACCTTGGAGAATCTTTTTATTCCTCGTCAATACTTTTGGCACTTTTTAAGGGGTTGTATAGATGGTGATGGTAGTATAGGTTCGTATAGGCATCCAGAGAGTGCTCATCCGCAATTAAGGATTCGGTTATATTCGGCAAGTTCTAAATTTCTTGAATGGATAAAGAAAGAAATAATGATGAGTACCAATTTAAGGGGTGGATGGATAGAGGATAATACAGAAAAAACCAGAATCTATACACTAGTTTTTGCTAAAGAGGATTCTATAAAAATACTGAAATTGATTTATAATAACCCCGATTATTACTTAACCAGAAAATATCAGAGAGCAGAGAGGTTTTTAATTTAAATGCCGAGGTGATGGAACTGGCAGACATTACGGCTTTAGAAGCCGTTGGGAGCAATCCCGTGCGGGTTCAAATCCCGCCCTCGGCACACACAACTAAAAACGCCAATTGGCGTTTTTAGTTGTGTGAAAGAACCCACTATTCTAATGGATTTCTAGCTTGAGCAAAAGGTGGCTGGTAATTAGAATCAAAACGCTCTTCCT
>CAZZGH010000052.1:0-4367 GCA_964653875.1 uncultured Candidatus Saccharibacteria bacterium | reverse complement strand
ACAATGCTTAAATTAATTGATAATTTGCTTAATTCAACAAATTTTAGCCGGAAAACCCGCCTAAATTTTACTTATAAAACTTAGGCGGGGCAAACGGATGCTAAAATTTGTTAAGCAAATTGAGAGTTAATTTAAGCATTTGTCCGAAGAAGACGAAGTCGTAATCCAACAGGTCGGAAATGGGTGGGGTTGAGCGACCTATTTAATAAATAGTGCATACACAATCCCTGCTCCGAACATAAAGATGAGGAGGTAGTAAATAAATTTAGGGAGTTCCAGACTGTATTCCGGCACCCTGTCCCCTTTTGATTTTGCTTTGATATAAACAAAAGTTAAAACTATCCCCTCAAGCCCGATGGCTACAGAACCGGCTAAACTTATAATTTCAATGAACGCACGCAAACCGCCTAAAAACAGAATAAGAGGCGGAACAACAACCAGAAGCCAAGCCAACTTCCTCGGAACATTGTAATCAAGATAAAATACGTCCAAAAAGGCCGAACCTAGCATCAGAAAAGAAGTACTGACAGCCAAAATACCAAAAAGCGAACCAAGGAATATTATCTTGCCTCCCAAAAATTCATATAAACCGGATATAGCATCAGGAGTAGTCACATCCCCCGATATGCCAAGAACCGTAAAAGCAAAAACCAAATAAAGCGCGCCCGTTAAAAAAACCGCTAACGAGATGGAACTTTTCAAACTGTCTTCTTGCCCGTTTAATATACTTCTCTGAATTGGAATAGATGAAAATCCAGCAAAAGCAAACAATAAGACCCCATAAGGTAAAAACCAAAATTCCCTTTGAATCCCGGAAAAATTAAACCGGTCTATTGTATTAATGCCAACCCCAAGAATTAAAAACACTACCAAAATAAATAAGACCACCAAAAACAACTCAACCCATGATACTCTTTTTATCCCCCACAAAATTAAGATCGATAATATAACAAAGAATGTCAGACTGTAAGAAGTTGGGGACATGTAAAAAACTGAAGAAAAGATATTGTTTAGAAAATCTCCGGCAATAACTATGTACGCAAGCAAAGCAGAATATAACCCAAGAGCCACGGAAAAAAAGATAGCCTTTTTAAACCACGGTCCTAAATATTTATCGGTATAACCGGTTATTTGATGATCTTCGTGCGTTCTTAAAACAATTTCACCATACATAAGATTCAAAATAAGCGTGATAAAGCCGATAAATATCAAAAACAAAAAACCAACCCAAAAACCGGCCTTGGAGAAAGCAAAAGGAACCCCAAAAACCCCCACTCCCACCATCGTTCCCATAAGAACAGCGGTGGCATAAATGAATTGTTTACTTTTCAGTATGTTCTGGTCCAGGATTTTCACTTTGTTTGAGTTCTCCAAAAATTCCATGCCCTTTATAGCGAATGTCCCGAGTAAGATATTTTTCTACAAGCCAAAGCCCGGCTAAAACAATATACACGACAACTGCCGTGGCCACCGCCTCCTGGTAGTAGCCCAACCCACTGGCAATACCTATCGCCGCAACCACCCACAAACTTGCTGCTGTAGTCGTCCCTTCTATCTTATTATCTCTGCGCAGAATAGTTCCAGCTCCGATAAAACCTATACCCACGATAATATTTGCTATTAAATGATAATCAAAGCCCAGTTGCCCGCCAACCGAAGGAAAGTCAAAAAATAACTTAATAGAGACAATGGCCAACAGAGCTGCGCCCACTGAAACAAGCGTGTGAGTTCGCAAACCCGCAACCTTTCCGGAGCGTTCTCTTTCAAACCCGATGATTCCGCCAAGCAAAGCGGCAACCAACAATCTCGATATCATCGGCCAGTCCAAACCTACCAAAAATTGTGTCATAAAATAATAATAGTCAAATACGAATCAACAATCAAGCATTCCACTTACAAATAAAAAGGCCGCCTATTTTAGGCGGCGACTGGGATCTCATCTAACGGCGCAGAGACACGGTCGGGAGGAAGCGCATTGATCGGCATCTTTGGAATATCAATTCCGGCACGATGGCAATCGGCCAAATGTAAATCAAGTATAAAAAACTCGATGTTTTGTCCGCAAGAACAAGGCACGCAACAAGGCGTTCTGTGCCCGCCTTTTTTCTTATGAAAAGAACATGCGTGAATACACATTTTTGGGGCTACCCCCACTTTCAAAAAAAGAACACGAAATTTACTATACACTACTTCAGAGCAACTTGCAAGACCTCGTCCATTGTTTTGACGAAAACGAATTTCAGGTCTTTTTTGACTTCTTTAGGGATATCTTCTAAATCTTTCTTATTGTCATTAGGAGCAATGATGGTTTTAATCCCTGCCCGATGAGCAGCAAGGATTTTTTCTTTAAGTCCGCCTATTTCAAGTACTTTCCCCCGTAAAGTCACCTCTCCGGTCATGGCCACCTCTTTTCTTACCGGTTTTCCTAAAAACAACGAAACTAAGGCCGTAGTCATAGCTGTTCCGGCAGATGGGCCATCTTTCCTGATTGCTCCCGAAGGAACATGAATATGAATATCATCTTTGGTAAAATCCTCTTTAACCCCTTTGTTTGCCACAAATGTTCTGGCATAGCTTAAACCCGCCTGGGCAGACTCTTTCATTACTGAACCAAGCTGGCCGGTTAATATTAATTTTCCCCGGCCGGGCATTTTGGAAACCTCAATAAAAAACACCTCGCCACCAACCGGAGTCCAGCCCAGTCCCGTGACAACTCCGACTTCGTCTTTGGTTTCCGCCAATTGGTGGGAATATTTAATCGGCCCCAGATATTTATGAATGTCGTTTTTGGTTACGATAATCTGCCTAGTGGAATGGGACTCAACCAGTTTTCGAGTTATTTTTCTGATGACAGAAGCCAGCTGCCTTTCCAGTTCCCTGACTCCGGCTTCGCGGGTATGTTTTTGTATAATATCCTCCACAGCAGAATCATTAAAAGACAAAGCTTTTTTCTTCAAGCCGTGGTCTTTAAATAATTTCGGCAAAAGGAAATTTTTGGCAATATGAAATTTCTCATCTTCTGAATATCCCGGAAATTCTATTATTTCAAGACGGTCTCTCAAAGCCGGAGGAATGGTATCCAAAACATTGGCAGTCGTAACAAATAATACGTCGGACAAGTCATAGGGCACTTCCAGGTAGTGATCAGAGAAAGAATGATTCTGTTGAGGGTCCAACGCTTCCAGCAAAGCAGACGAAGGATCGCCCCGGAAATCCATTCCAATTTTGTCTATTTCGTCCAGCATAAACACCGGATTTCTAACTTTAGAATTATGAATGCCCTGAATAATTCTTCCGGGCATAGCTCCAACATAGGTTCGGCGATGACCCCTGATTTCCGCTTCATCTTTCAATCCACCCAAAGAAACTCTGATGAATTTTCGACCCAAAGCTCTGGCAATTGACTGACCGATTGATGTTTTTCCCGTTCCGGGAGGTCCAACAAGACAAAGTATCGGCCCCTTAAGCTTGCCAACCTGTTTTTGCACGGCAAGATATTCAAGAATTCTTTCTTTGACTTTATTCAGGCCATAGTGATCTTCGTTTAGGATCTTTTCCGCTTCTTTTAGATCTATTTTTTCTTTTGTTTTTTTTGACCAGGGCAAATCGGTAAGCAAATCAAGGTAGGTTCTCAAATAGGAAACTTCCGGATTAAACGGCGGCATTTTACTAAGACGGTTTAGTTCCTTAGTTGCTTTGTCTTTAACATCTTTAGGCATTCCGGCTGAAACAATCTTTGATCTTAAAGTATCCATATCGTCCTTTTCGTCTTCAACCCCAAGTTCTTTTTCGATGCTTTTCAACTGTTCCCGCAAGAAAAGTTCTTTCTGCATCTTGCCAATTTGTTTCTTAGTCTCCTTAGTGACAGTTTTTTCCGCTTCCATTATTTCCATTTCGCGGACAAGATAAATATTCATTTCTCTTAGAGCGTCTATCGCGCTTTCAAGCTCAAGAATGCCTTGCTGATCCTCTATCCCCAAATTTAAATTAACCGTCATTAGGCTTAAAATCTGTTCCGCATCTTTAAGTTGAAGCATCATATAAATAATCTCCGGCAGTATGGTCGGAAATGTACGAGCTTCCGAAATGGTCCTGAATTGCTCTATCGCCCGCCTCAAAAAAGCTTTTTCTTCAAGGCTATTTCTTATCATTAGATTGAATGGTTCGGCTTTGACTCTAAAAAATGGCTCTTCGCTTGTAAAATCAACTATCCTTGCCCTGACTAAGCCCTCAACGTCTATCTTGGAAGACCCGTCGGGCAATTTGAAAACTGAAACTATTCTGCCAATAGTTCCCACCGTGAAAACATCTTTCCGGCCAATATTATCCTCTATGTTTTTTTGAGTAACAAAAAACACAAGCCGTTC
>CAZZGH010000051.1:3173-4402 GCA_964653875.1 uncultured Candidatus Saccharibacteria bacterium | reverse complement strand
TCATGCGAAGGGTCTTGTCCTTGTTGTTTTGTTGGTGAGGTAGAAAATCATAAATGCAACCATTGTAAGCGGGAATTTTGCAATGTCTGCCACGGAATTAAATCGGGAAATTCTCATCATAATGTTTTAGCTTGTAATTGTTCTCAAGAGAAGCCAAAAGTTAAAATGGTAACGAAAAAGGTAGTAACAACTGACGATAGCGGTCATTACGGATTTATGTCATGTGGAATATGCGGTGCTAATGTAAAAGACGGAGATAAAGAATGCTCGTCATGTCACTCTCTATTTATGGGTCTGGATACTTCAAATCCATATCCATTTGGCGGTAGTGACTTTTAAGTTAAGTAGTGCGATAATCTCGCACTTTTTTGTTTGCAAAAAAAGTTTGAACTTTTATTATTAACTTACATCTATTTATCAAGCAACCGGCGAAGGGTGTGCCCTTTTGTAAAATTTAGTAGAATTTTATAAAAGGGTACCCCGCAGTCATGCATAGAGGTTGTGTCAATTGTTAAAGTTGAACTGAACTAAAAAATATAGTAAAATAGAGCAATGAATGAAGAAGAACAGCAGATTCCGAGCGTAAAATCAGAAGTTCTCGCCTTTGTTTGGGAGACGATAAAGGTTGTCGTTATTTCGCTTGCCATAATCCTGCCGATAAGGTATTATCTGGTTCAGCCGTTTTTTGTCAAAGGGGCTTCTATGGAGCCGAATTTTGAAGACGGCGATTATCTTTTGGTAAATGAGATTAGTTATCGTTTTTCGGCTCCGGAAAGAGGCGATGTGGTCATTTTCCGATATCCTGTGGATCCGTCCCAGTTTTTCATAAAACGAATAATCGGGCTTCCGGATGAGACCGTAGAAATAAAAGACAACAAAGTTGTCATTTACAACAAGAATAAGCCTAGCGGCTTTGCTTTGGATGAAGGTTATTTATCTTCCGAACAGAGAACTCTCGGCAACTCCGTTACTAAATTGGATGGCAACGAGTACTTTGTTCTGGGCGATAATCGTCTCCAGAGTTCCGATTCGAGACGCTGGGGTGCGGTCAACAAATCACTTATAACCGGCAAAGCTTTTTTGAGGCCATGGCCGTTTACCAAGAATATTAAAATTCAGTCAGTCGATTATTAAAAAATGAAATCCAAAAAAGAAAGAAGCATTCAGGCACCGAAAGGTATGCAGGACATACTTCCGGAAGACCAGAAGTATTGGCGCTATATTTTGAA
>CAZZGH010000051.1:0-3073 GCA_964653875.1 uncultured Candidatus Saccharibacteria bacterium | reverse complement strand
AGGCAGTTCTATCAATTAGGAGTAGAAACAATTGGTGATAGTTCAGAAGCGGTTGATGCGGAATTAATATTCTTAGCTTACAAGTTTATCGAAAGTTTGGGATTGAAAGGGTACAATGTTCATATAAATAGTATCGGCGACCAGAGTTGCCGTTCTGTGTATTTGAAAGCCCTTAAGGATTATTATAAAAATCGTCTCAAGAAAACTTGCGCCAACTGCAAGAATAGATTCAAAGAAAATATTTTACGATTGCTTGATTGCAAGGAAGAGGTTTGCAAAGAACTTACCAAGGAAGCTCCTCAATTCGTGGATTTTTTGGACGAAGAATGCCACGCGCACTTTAAGCATGTTTTGGAATTTTTAGATGAGGCCAAGGTACCATATATATTGAATCCATATTTGGTACGAGGGTTGGATTACTATACAAGGACTGTATTTGAAATTTTGCCGGAAGAAAATATAAGTGCCCAATCGACTCTATCTGCAGGAGGACGTTACGATAAGTTAGTGGAGCTTTTGGGTGGTTCCAAAACCCCAGCAGCCGGATGGGCATTGGGTATTGAAAGAATTATTCTTGAACTTAAGGAAAAAAATGTTTCCGTTCCGGAAATAAAAACCAAGCCTAAAGTTTTTTTGGTTCAGTTGGGAGAGGCGGCCAAGAGAAAGAGCATTTTGCTTTTTGAATCTTTCAGAAAAGCCGGCGTAGATACCAAATCTTCATTAGGCCGCGACAGCATCAAGTCGCAGTTAAGAATTGCCAATAGATTGGGAGTTAAATTCGCTCTGATATTTGGACAGAAAGAAGCATTAGATGACACGGTGATTTTGAGAGAAATGGATACCGGAATTCAGGAAACTATTCCTCTGGAGAAGATTGTAGATGAAGTGAAAAAAAGATTAAAAGCATGATTTCTGATGTATTTTGCAAAATAATAACAGGAGAGCTGAAAGCGGATGTTATTTACAAAAACGAAGAGTTTTGGGTAATAAAGGACATACACCCGCAAGCCCCGGTTCATTTATTGATAATTCCAGCTGAACATTTTTTGAAAATAGAAGATTTTGTCGATGGGGCTGAATTGCTTGGTAAGGCGTTTCTGCTTGCCGACAAAATGGCTCACGAGCAAGGTTTGGAAAGGGGATATAGGCTGATAGTCAATGAGGGAGAACATGGAGGAAAATTGGTTCCGCATTTTCACATTCATTTGTTGGGCGGAAAGAGATTGGGACCGAAAATTATAAAATAGTATAATTAATTTGGAAAGGAGGTAATTTATATAGTTGAAGTAAAGAGAAAACCAAATGAAAGTGTCGGAAGTTTGTTGAGGCGTTTTAATCGTTTTGTTCAACAAAGCGGAGTTTTGATTAAGGCTAAAAAATCCCAACACAGGGAGAAGAAACAAACCGAAAGAAAGGAGAAAAATGCGGCCATCATGGGTCTGCATTTGAGTGAGCTAAGAAGGAAACTGGAAAAATTAGGCAAATACGGCGAGGATACTTTCGAAGAAGAGAAACGTAAGATGAAACAAAAATTAGACTTGTAGGTAGAAAGTGGAGGGTGGAGAGTTGTTATGGCCAAAAACTACGAAAATTTAGATATCTGGAAAAAGAGTATAAATTTGGCAACTATAATTTACAAAACAACCAAAAGTTTTCCTAAAGATGAGCTTTATGGCCTAATTTCCCAGATCAGAAGAGCAGCTGTTTCGGTATCCTCAAATATAGCGGAAGGAGCAGGAAGGGGTTCCAAGAAAGAGTTTCTTAGATTTATTATGATATCTCTCGGTTCATTGAATGAATTAGAAAGTCAAATTGTTATTGCCAAGAACTTGAATTATATTAAGGAGGAAGAATTTCAGAATTTAAGTAGTAAAGTAGAGGAGTTGGGAAATCTTTTGGGCGGATTTAGAAATTATCTTAATAAATAAACCACCCTCTACTCTCCACATTCTACACTCAAATTTATGCTAAAAGAAAAACTTCAACAGGAAATGAAAGATGCTCTAAAGAGTGGTAATTCGCAGAAGCGAACTCTTTTGGGTATGGTTTTATCGGCCGTTAAAAATAAAGAAATTGAAAAAAGAAGCGAGCTTGGCGATGATGATGTGATAGCAGTTATTGCATCTGAAATAAAGAAAAGAAAAGATGCTGTAGAACAATATGAAAAAGGCGGACGCCCGGAACTTGCTGAAGGGGAAAGAAAAGAGGCCGAGATGCTTATAGCATACATGCCCGAGCAAATGTCAGAAGATGAAATTAGGGCAGAAATTAAAAAGGTTATTAGCGAAATGGGAGCTAAAGATATGAAAGAAATGGGCAAAGTCATCGGAATGGTAATGGCCAAAGTAAAAGGCAAAGCCGATGGTCAACTCGTCAGCCGAATCGTCAAAGAAGAACTATTATAACTTGCTCGTTCGCATTGCTCGGCCTATTGCTTACGGCCGGACGCAATACTTTGACCAATCTCTGCGTTGAGAGCTCCAGTCCTCCTTCACCATAGATATCTATGGTTCAGTCCGGTCTTCGCTCTCGCCTTGACCTTGGCCAAACGAGCTGCGTTCTAATCCGAAGAGATTATACACAAAAACCGCTAAATTTGGCGGTTTTTGTGTGGTTGACTTTTTGAGTGAAAAGGCGTATAATTATAAATATAGTTAGTTCCTTTATTAACTACTTGCGGGCAGTCATAGCTATAAGTTTCTGATATGAATTGGCGATTTATAGCTATGACTGCCATACCGGCAGTTATCGCTGTCGCATAGTGCGGCCAAAACCACCGGCATAGTGCCGGGAGGAGGAAGTCATGCGTTGGAATCCGGTTGAGCAAATCCAAGATGTCGTGAACAAGTTCGGCACCGAGGAGCGCATCAAGCGCTTCCAGTCCGGCGAGCTCGTGCTCGTCGAGCGGACGGACCCTCGCGCGACCGCCATGGTTCTCAACTTCGAGCGGAAGGTCTCGGTGGCCAGTCGCTGGTTCGTCACCAGCGAGAGCTTCACCAAGAGCAATACCAAGGTTAGGTTCGGCTACATCGACGAGCGTATCGTGAAGCTCTTCGGCAAGAGCCAGGATGTG
>CAZZGH010000050.1:0-4442 GCA_964653875.1 uncultured Candidatus Saccharibacteria bacterium | reverse complement strand
CACAGTAATGTGTTAAGTCGAGAGCTACTAATAAATCATTTTTAATGAGTAATGACTTCCTTGTAAAATTAAGTTTCTTTTGTGATAAAAAGTAAGTAGCAAAAAATAAAAACGAGCATAAATTCTCGTGGTTATTGTAAGGTAGCTATGCCAAGGGTGCTCCACCTGTTCCCATCCCGAACACAGAAGTGAAATTCCTTAAGGCCCATGATAGTCGGTTTCCACCGGCGAAAGTAGGTAGCTGCCCTACAATGCTCATGAATGTGCTCGTTTTTAGTTTTTTGTGTCCCACCTCTTTTGCCTTCAGCAAAAGCCAGGGCGTTTTTTAACGGCTCCGCAGGAGCTCCGCCTAAAACGCCTGCTTGTTTTGGTGCGGGGGTAGGTCGTCGCCAGACTAATGGTTTTAAGATTGCGTTGTTGACAAAACAGCGCGGTTGTTTTAAAATCACTGGTAGATTTTATTGTATTGAAAACAGGGTAATTGCTATGATGCGACGTGATTTTCTGAAGTGGATGTGGAAAAATCCAATTGAGTGTATTAGGAAGCTGTTTGGGTTCTGAACGCTTCTTTGGTCCAAGGCCTCACCGGAGTTGAGGCCTTTTTTTATTTCTATTGATAAAAAACAGAAAAATTGGTATTGATAATTAGTTCTTTTATAATAAAGGAACAAACATGAAATTTCTAATTTTAGATAGGGATGGGACAATAAATCTTGACAAAGGATACGTTTACAAAGTCGAGGACATGGAATTTTTACCAGGAGTGGTAGGTGGTCTAAAAAAGTTCCAAAATTCAGGGTTCAAGTTTATCGTCATAACCAATCAAGCCGGTATAGCAAGAAAAATCTATGCCGAATCGGATATGCACAAGTTTCATGACAAAATGGCCGATGAGTTAAGGAAGTTTGGGATAGAAATTGAGGCTTTCCTTTTTTGTCCCCATCATCCCGATATAACGGGAGAGTGTATTTGCAGAAAACCAAAAACAGGACTGATTAAATCAGCCGAACAAAGATTTGGTTTTAATGCTTCCAAAGCCATTTTTATCGGAGACAAAGATTTGGATATAGAACTTGGCAAAAACTGCGGTGGTCTGACCGTGCTTATAGAAAACGATAGATATCCCAACGAAGTTAAGCCGGATTTTAAGGCTAACAGTCTAAGCAACGCATTTGACCAACTTAGAGAGGCAAAATTAGTATAGTCCTTAGTTATCCCCGCCGTTGAAAACAGACGGCTCTATGAGAGCATTTGAATTAGTATCTGTTTTCAACGGCGGGGTTATCCACTTGCCCGTATCAAAGTTAAAATGATACTACAGATATAGATTTACAAAGCGGGGCGTTTTTAAAAAGGTAGTCGGCGCTCTCAAGTGAGAGCGCTTTTTATTTTTTACTAAAAAAGATACAATATATGCATGGAAGCGAGGACTCAAAAACAGCTTATTATCGGGTTGGTTTTTGTTTTGATTTTGGGCGGAGTTGGCTACGGCATTTATTCGGGCTTGGTGACCGGAGCTTCATGCACCGATGGAATTCAGAATGGCAAAGAAGAGGGAGTTGATTGCGGTAGTCTTGCCTGTGGTAAGGTCTGCCCAGTGCCGATCCAGGCACTCCAAATTGAATATGTTCAAATTATTTATGTCCCTGATACAGACAGATCATCTGATGTGGCAATAAAAGTATATAATCCAAACATAGAATATGGTGTGTCTTTGGGCTCGTATGATTTAGTAATTAGAGATCCTTCTGGGATGGAGCTTGATCGTTTGGCGGACAATAAATTTTATATGCTTCCAGGGCAGACAAAATATCTTATCCTTACTGTAGTCGAAGGTCTTGCTTTGGGAGAGGCAAGCGTGGAAATAAAAAGTGCTCAATGGGAGAAATTAAATGTGCCGGACAATTCGGTGAACTTTACTTTAAGAAGAAAAGATTATCATCCCACCCCAGATGGCTCGGAACTGGAAGCTGTCCTGTACAATGATTCTAATTTTGATTTTGACAAAGTAGACGTAGCGGTTATATTATTCGACGATACGGGCAATATTGTGGGTGTAAATAATACCGATATCCGGACGTTTGTTTCCAAAACGGAAAGAGGGTTCAGTGTTGTCTGGCCATTCACTCTATCCGGAAATGTTGTAAGGCAGGATGTGGAAGCATCGACTAATCTGTTCGAAAATTCAAACTTCATAAAAAGTTATGGCTCCCAAGAAAAGTTTCAGAAATTTTATTAGAAGTTACTTTAAGGAAATTGATCTCCCTTTGTTTGTCGCGGTAGCGGCCATTTCTTTATTCAGTATCTTGAATATGTACGGTATTAAGGGATTCGGACCAATCCTTGCTAAACAAATCATTTTTGTAATTATCGGATTAGGCACAATGATACTGTTGTCCTTTTT
Organism: uncultured Candidatus Saccharibacteria bacterium; assembly: GCA_964653875.1. Lineage (GTDB taxonomy): Bacteria > Patescibacteriota > Minisyncoccia > 2-02-FULL-40-12 > GWA2-44-9 > 2-01-FULL-41-26. The sequence continues at coordinate 2,038 of CAZZGH010000050.1, read as the reverse complement.
TAATTATCGTTATTTGAAAAATTATTCTTTTCCAGTTCTGTTTCTTTATTTTTTCTCGATATTTCTTTTGCTTCTGACATTTTATTCGCGTTCGGTCAGGGGTATTAATGCGTGGATAGTTCTGGGACAATTTACTTTTGAACCGGCTGAACTGGCAAAACTGATGCTAATTGTCCTGATGGCAAAATATTTTTCCCAGAGGCATGTCCACGTGAACCAGTTTAAGCACATTTTAATTTCTGGAATTTACTACGGTATTCCGGTTCTGATAATTCTTGTCCATCCGGATCTGGGTTCGGCGATAATTTTTTCTTTAATTTGGATAAGTATTCTTGTCGCCGTCGGCATCAACAAGAGACATTTTTTCCTTTTGGCCATCTTGGCTTTGATTATTTCATACAGTTCCTGGATGTTTGTTTTAAAGCCGTATCAGAAAGACAGGCTTCTCACTTTTGTGAATCCTAACAATGATCCAAGGGGAAGCGGATACAATCTTATTCAATCTAAGATTGCCATCGGTTCCGGCTTCTGGTTCGGGAACGGATTAGGAAAGGGCTCCCAGACAACTCTTGGATTTTTACCCGAGTCACATAATGATTTTGTGTTTGCTGCTACTGCCGAGCAATTCGGTTTTGTGGGAGTCGGTTTGGTGGTATCTGCGATTTTATTTATCATTTACAGAATATTGGCAATTGGCAGGGGAATTATTTCTAACTTTGGAAAGATATTTTCTGTTGGAATAGCGGTATTTATCCTTAGCCATGCTATTATCGGAGCCTCCGTTAATATCGGACTGATGCCTGTAACGGGAATTCCGTTTCCATTCTTGAGCTACGGCGGCAGCTATTTTATTTCTATTATGAGCGGATTGGGGATTTTACAGAGTATCAAAAGGTACGGATAGAATCTCGCTCGGCTAGTCGGCTTTTCGGAACCAGAATATTTTTGTTCCAGCGACAAAAATTTCTTCTCCCTCGGCGCTTGGAAGAACCAAGCCCAAGCGCCTGCGGGTCGTTCCTCTAAGCCGATTAGCCGAGCTCCTTATTTGAATCAAAACTTTTCTCAAGTCCGATGTTGGGAATTTATGTTACCCTCGAAACCAATAGGTTCTAAAATAATTAAGGCCTTTGCTTGTGGGGATGAGGTTTTGGTGGTTAAATTGATATACAATGTTAACTGAAGGAGAAATTAAATACTTAGCGACTATTCCCGATGATCAGAAAATGATCGTGAAACCTTTTAATCCAAAAGGGTTGAATATTGCCAATCAGATAATTGCAGAGATTAAATCCGTTGAGCCAGACCTGGAAGTAATTTGCCTAGGCTCTTTGCCTTTAAAAATTGCAGGGCAGGAGGACATTGATATAAGCGCTTTTTGTGTCAAGGAAGAACAACCAAAACATTTAGATAATTTTAAGAAACTATTTGGAGAGCCGACGAGAAGAGGCACAAATTCAATTGGTTGGGATTTTCATAGGGAGGGATTTTCTGTAAGTGTTTGGCTTACAGATCCAACAGTTGAAACAACTAAAGATCAAGTCAAAGTATTTAATATATTAAAAAATAATCCGGAACTGCTTAAAGAATATGAGGATATAAAATTAGCAGCAAAAGACTTGACTTACAAGGAATATCAAATAAGAAAATATGAGTTTTATCATAAAATTTTAGATTAAAATAAGATATGACAACTTCTAATTATCATAAAAAACACATTAATCGTTCCGACGAGGAAACAGATAGGAGGATTTTTGTAAAAGAGTTGGAGTTGAAGAAGATACTATCGGAAACTAATTATAAGCCTAGTTTTGAAAATGTAAGAGTTGCTGTTCTTGGCTGTGCAGATAAAAGATTTGTTAAATTACACAAGCTTGTGTTTGAAAAATTATTTGAAAAACCAATTGAGTTAATTACTTTCGATATTTCAACCGAGCATCTTGATGGGGAGGAGAATGTGGTTCAGCATGATATTACTACCCCAATTCCGAATGCTCCATTTGATATAACTTTCGGGCATGTAGTCCTCAAGTTTATCGAA
>CAZZGH010000049.1:0-4457 GCA_964653875.1 uncultured Candidatus Saccharibacteria bacterium | reverse complement strand
GAGTTCTAAGGTAGCGTAGCCCCTTGCCGGGTAAGTTCCGGCCTGCATGAAAGGCGTAACGAGTTGATAACTGTCTTGAACTATTGCCCGACGAAATTGAAATGGCTGTGAAGATGCGGCCTACTTGCACTTGGACAAAAAGACCCCGAGAGCTTTACTGAAGCTTGACATTGGTGGCCGGATACGAACTGTTGAGAGTAGGAGGGAGCCCCGAGAAATCGGGGCGACGATGAAACACCTCTCTTTTGTTTTCGTTCACCTTATCTATTCACATAGAAACCGTGTTAGGCGGTCAGTTTACCTGGGGCGGGTCCCTCCAAAAGAGTAACGGAGGGGTACAAAGGTTGGCTTACTCCGGATGGAAATCGGAGTGTACGTGTATACGCACAAGCCAGCTTGACTGCGAGGACTACAATCCGAGCAGGTGCGAAAGCAGGTGTAAGTGATCCCCCGTCTGGCAGTGATTGCCGACGGGGCTTAACGGATAAAAGCTACCTCGGGGATAACAGGCTGGTCTCGCCCGAGAGTTCATATCGACGGCGAGGTTCGGCACCTCGATGTCGGCTCATCACATCCTGGGGCTGTAGTCGGTCCCAAGGGTTGGGCTGTTCGCCCATTAAAGTGGTACGCGAGCTGGGTTCAGAACGTCGTGAGACAGTTCGGACTCTATCCAGTGCAAGCGTTTTGATTCTTGAAGGGATAATCCTTCAGTACGAGAGGACCAAGGATTGGGAATCCCTGGTGTACCGGTTGTCCCATAAGGGCATCGCCGGGTAGCTATATTCCTTCGTGATAAACACTGAAAGCATCTCAAGTGCGAAGCACACCCCAAGATGAGGAATCTTTAAGTTCGCCGATAGATTATCGGTTTGATAGGTGTTAGGTGTAAGTTCCGTAAGGGATTTAGCCGAGACATACTAACGGACGTCTCTCATCTCTCTAATTTGTCAACCCGCCATCATAGGCGAGGTAAAAAAGCCCTGCTGTAAAAGGCAGGGTTTTTTATGGTAAAATTTTATAAATTCACCATGTTAAAAGGCAATATTTATGTGAGGGCGACTCTATTAATAGTAGTGACAATTGTTTTTATAAGCTTTTTCTATTATTTTTACCGTAGCTCCCGAGCAAGCTCTCCACTTCAAGATGAAGAATATATGGAGCAGCTTAGTGTGCTAAGTAAAAAATACAACGTAGTTTCTCCTGTCATAGCAAGTCCAACTCCACCTGTTGATATTGAAAACAAGAAAGATGGGGTAGATTTTCTACAAGTTTTTGCAGAGTTTGTAGTCGGAATTTTTGACAAAATTTTCTAAAAAAAATATTCTCTTTAGCATCCTTTAGCCGGATCAAAATCTTCTCCGTACTCACCGACAGCATCACCGCCGCCATTGTCAGACATTATGTTACCGCAAATTTTTCCTTGTGGAATTTCCATTATTTTTATGCCACCCTTTTTATTATTCCGAATTGTATTTTCGTATACATCATTGTTAACATTTTCTCCTGCAGTATCCCCACCCAAACGTACACCTGCTCCTTCATTATCATAAATTTCGTTATAACGAAAAATATTGCTACCGCCTCGGGCGTCAAGACCTCCGGATTCCGAATCTTTCTGACCGGTGCATGTGTTGTTTTCAACTGTGTTAAATTTTGAATTTTCTTTGACGTCAACACATTCGTTTCCTTGAGTATTTATATAATTGTGATGAATCCAGTTACTATTTGATTCGTCATTGTCGCTTGTCGGATTTTTACCATCTTTTCGTTGTTCCGGAGCTGTTCCAATATAAATCCCTTCACCGTTTTTGCCTCCGTCGTCAAACTGATAGTCATGTTTTCCGCAGTTACTTATAGAGTTGTAGGCAATCTCGTTATTTTGAGCATAATATCTCAATCTTATACATTCACCTCCGGCATTGGTGATGGTCATATTATAAATTTTTAAGCCGTTCACTCCATCGTGTTGTCCTTTTCCTTGAGCATAAATCAGCTTATCCCTAAAATCATCTTGTGAATTTGAAGATGCATGATATCCATCTATCGTAAACCCGTCAAGCACGATATAGTCATGATTTATCTCGACGATACGACCATTACCACCGCCTTTAATAAGTGCCTCTTTTGGTCCTTTAATTGTAATTGAAGAATCAGGCGTCCCATCGCGTTTAGTGATAAAATCCTGTCTGTATTCACCGGGTTGTAAGTTTATAGTTGAACCGGGACCGGCTACATCAAGTGCTTTTTGAACTGTTTTAAAAGCTTGATCTACCGAAGTTCCACTGTTACTATCATTACCGTCGGGCTTTACGTACCATTGAGTACCAGTTTGTACACTTGTTGGAAAAATAGTGGCCGCGCCTGTCGCAATAATTTCGGTTATTTTTTTAGTTACGGTGGCAATAATTGTTGGTGTAACCGCCTTTTTTGTAGGAGTAACTTCAGATTCTTTGGCATCGTTTACACTGTAAAAACCATATGTGAAGGAAAGCGCAATAACAAGAACTATGGCTAAAGGTATAAAAACCCTAGGGTTTTTTATTTTCATCCGATTATTATACCTGACCTTCCTTTACTTGTCCCAAACATAAGTATCCACTTTATTTTCCTCAAAATTATTGAAGCCGAGAATATTTTTCAATACTACAGGTACTTTTGAATAAATTCCATAATCGATGTTGTATTTCAATTTATTGTTTGAAAGATAATTATTACTTGATTTTTCAAGGAGGTAAACACCAATTGAATTAGCTTCAATAGTGTTGTCACTTATGCTATTACCATCTGTTTTTATATAAAGTGCGAAATTATTTTGTGTAAGTAGATTCTGATTTACATTGTTTTGGTCTGATTTATCATAAAAATATATACCGTATTTTTTACTACCAGTTATTGTATTATTGACAATCTTGTTCTTACGAGCTGCAAAAAATGCACGTACTCCGATTTGATTATCGTAAATATCGTTATTTTGAATTAGGTTTTCATATGAACTATGAAGTGAGATGCCATCAGTATTACCATAAAGTTTATTGTTTTCGACAATATTGAAATTCGATTGCTCATGCAACATGATGCCGTGACTTCCGTTGTTGTAAGAGATATTATTACGAATAGTGTTATAAAGGCAACGTTTTGAAAAAATTATGCCGTGCGTTCCATTATCATGAGAGATGTTATTTTCGACCAAAAAACCACTCGAATCATCATGTGGATCAAGTCCGTAACGTATATTTTCATAAAACTCGTTTCCACGCCATACCATGCCTGTTGCTCCATAAGTGTAGGCACCAAAATAATTGTGATGAAATTTACTGTTAATTACTTCGCCAGATAAGATAGTTGTTGCGAGCTTACCCGTACTCATTCTCCATGAGATACCATAAGTTGAAAAAGGATGTTCAAGAGGTCGAGGATATCCAAGATATGCAATCTCCGAATTATAAATATCCATTCTTGATGCGTCTTTGACTACAATATAACTTCTGCCGTCAAGATGGTTGGTGTCATAATCGTTTTTTGTATTGTCCCATGAGGTGACTTTGACATTTTTAAATTCAATGACGGTGTCAAAACCTTTTATTGAAGTTATAAAATCAGGTCGACTGATGAGTCGTAGCCACTCAACTTCGCTTTTATCAAGCACTAAAGTTGTACCGGAATAAAGCTCAAGCGGGCGATAAAGCTCCCAAACCTTTGGTGATACTTCCTTGATTCCCGACTCACCCACATAATCCCGGATCGTGGCAAGAGTAATCACACTTCTATTTCCATAAACTCTTATTGGTCCGCTTTCCAGATCGGCTTCTATAAAAAAGTAAGGATATTTTGTCGTATCTTCATAGAAACTTGCGTCAGGAGTCAAGACAAAATCAGATGGTGGTATACTGAGGGCAGTACCTATTATCGGCGCTGGTGCTGCATAAAAAAATGATCCGAATGCCAAATGTCCGGCATTTGCATAGATAAGACTTTCCGAGGATACACCATACTGAGCTGCAATTGAATTTACGGTTTCTCCGGGGGCGACGACATGTCGTTTCACAATCAAATCTTTTTTTATCGGTGCAGTTTCACCAAGAATATTTGAATCCTCAGGTACTTGTGCTATAAAGCTTTGAGGATTATTTGTAAAGGCTTGAGGCATTAGAGGCTGTTGTTTCTGTATGCTTGCGATATATAGATGTCTTTCGTTGGTATGTATTGTTTGAGGCACTAAAGTTTGTTGTCTCTGAATTGGTGCAAGATAAAGATATCTTTCATTGGTATAAACTTGCTGACCTGTGATGACCACCATTGCAAAAGTGACCGCATGTGCAAAAGCAAATCTATAGGCTGGCACGGTTTTAAGTCTGGATTTGTGCCAACGTGTCATCCAGCCTTGAGTATTCAGAGTGAGTAAAGCAAATATCTTGTAGTAAGCATGAGTAAAATTAAATACTATATAAAGTGGCAAA
>CAZZGH010000048.1:0-4489 GCA_964653875.1 uncultured Candidatus Saccharibacteria bacterium | reverse complement strand
GGATTTCTAGCTTGAGCAAAAGGTGGCTGGTAATTAGAATCAAAACGCTCTTCCTTCTTTTCACCATTTGCATAGGATGTTGTCCTGGTAAAATAAGCCCTCATTGATCCGTTAGTTTTTTGATCATATTGATGGGGTCCATCCATGGCCACCTGTCTTCCGTCGTTGGAACCGTAAAGCTCAACAAACAACTTGGTGCCTTCTATTCTGGTTTGCAACAATATGTGCTTCCCCGTATCGTTGGTAAACCTCAAATCAGCAACTTTCGGATAAATTGTGGCATCAAATCCTTGGGGGTTGTAATATTTTACGGGAAAAGAGTGGGGCCTTCTTTCAACAATCGGTAGTCCGGCCAGAATGGCAGCCCTGAAAACAGTTGTAGAAACTTGGCAAAGACCGCCCCCATATTCCGGTACTGTTTGTCCGCCTTTGATAACCAATTCTGGTTGGTATCCCGTCTTTTCGTCTACGTCACCCAAGATTTTGTTAAAAGAAAACTCTTCCCCCGGCTTTATAATGGTTCCATTGAATTTGGAAGCGCCGGTTTTGATATTGTGAATTCTAGCATTGCTTGATCCATAAAAATCGGACTCTCCTCTTGCTAGAAGGGTTTCTATTCCCAGATCATTTACCTTTTCTAGGGTGACTTCCGGTTCTACGGTGTCTACTGTTAGTTGGACTGTTGACTTATTTTCTCGAAGGGCGTTAATTATGTCTGTGGCGGATTTAGTAATGTTGAATCTTCTGCCTCGAATCGACTGTCTGAAAACAGCCGCTTTGTTGTCGTCCCTGAATTCAAACTTGGCATCAATGGGTTCGATATTGGTGGCTGCGGCCAGTTGAACCAAATAGTCGTTAAATTTTGAAGAAACTCGCAAGTCTTGTTTGCCTGAATAGGCTCGTGTATATGGCTCTAACCAACTTTTTAGTTCCCCGCTTTTTACCATCATTTTATTATCATTAATGTCTAATTCTAAATCCTTCTGGGTTGAAGCGTGAAGGATTGATGCAAAATTTTTCAATGGCACTTTGGGGCTGAATGCTGAAACGGTGTACAAATAAAACCATGATCCAAAATTAAATCCGATTAAAATAATAATACCGGTCATAGTAAGCCGGTAAATTAAAACTCTGAATTCTTTGGGACCTATATAAACTATCTTGAACATGCTATGAGATCCTTATTTTTTTTGTTCTGATCTTATCAAGTTTTGGAAGTCGGATAGTAAGAATGCCATTCTTCATAGATGCTTTTGCGTTGTCGGCGTCTACGTCAACTGGCAAGATAATCGATCTCGAGAACGCTCCCCAATATAATTCTTGGTAATAATAATCCGAAGTTCTGATCTTTTGTTCGGGCATCCGGGTTCCCTTTATTGTTACCATATCGTTTGTGACAGAGATATCCAAGTCTTTGTCACTGACGCCGGCGATCGTAGATTGAATAACTACATCGTCTTCGGTTTGAAAAACATCAATCGTAAGCTGGCCTTCGCTTTCTTGTCGGGGTTCTTTTTTGGTTGAAGCCAGTTTTACTTCCAAATTGTCATCTTCAAAGAAATCTTCCATATTTGTATCTTGATTTTAACAAGTTTATGGTTTTATTGCCAACAACAGTTGCAAGTCCGGTGGTTGTTTTTACGTGTCTTTCTTTTATTTTATCAAATAAGATCGAAACAAGAAAAGCCATAATCAACAAAAGAGATGTTGAATAAACCAAACCGGTTAGGCGGTTCTCAAAAGCCGAGAGGAAGATATTGAAAGTGAAATGAAAGATGGTGGCCATTATAAGTCCAATAACTATCAACTTTTTTTTATGATCTCGGAAGAACCAAGACATGGCAAGGAAATAACCCAGCAGCCCGGAAGATAGAGCATGCAGTAATGTTGCTCCGGTAAATCGTAGGATCCATGTGGCTAGCGTGGCCTGGGTTCCGTCTGGGAAAACCCTGAACATAACTAAAATGTTTTCCATTGCGGCGAATCCCAATCCGGCGGTTATCATATATATCATAGCATCGGTCGGCTCATCAAATTCAGGGTTTCTCATTATAAGCATTCTTACGGCATAAAACTTGATGACTTCTTCCACGCCGGCGGCCCAAAGAAAAAAGTAAGAGCTATTTTGAGTTACAGCCTGGCTTGTTCCGGTAGCTGTAGATGCAAGTTGGGCGAAACTGAATTGTAAAAGAATAGCAATGGGGGATATGATGATACCCATGAGAAAAGTTTGGGCGATGAGATTTTTGGGTTCAGGATGGCAATCTTTGCGGGCATAAAAATAAAGCCAGACCAGACTGGGAGTTAGCCCCAAAGTTATCAGAATGGCATTGATTAGTATTGGCGACATACTTTAAGTATATCAGGAAGTTGGGGTTTACTTTTGCACAACCGGGTATGGCCAGTTTTCTATAATAAGAAGTCTCTTATTTGCGAGAGGCAAGAGGGAATATATCTCCTCGGTTATGAATGGCATGAAGGGGTGAAGTGTTTTCAGGCAGATTAATAATATTTCTAAAAGCATCCGTTGGGCAGATAATCTTATTTTTTCGTCTGTATCGGCAAGTTTTGATTTGGATTCTTCAATTATTTTATCAGCAAATGTATGCCATGTGTAATGATAAATTTTTTCAGCGGCAAGATAGAACCTGTATTGATCCATATCATCAGTTATTTCCTTTATGGAGATATTTAATTCATCAATTAGTTTTCGATCCTCTGGGGTTAGGGGGGACTCCACGAAAGACGAGGCATCATCTGGTAAGGACATAAGAACGAATCTGGCTATATTCCAAAGTTTGTTTCCAAAATGTTTATATCCCTTTATTTTATCTTCTGATAAAGCAAGTGACGTGCCTGGTGTATTGCCAACCACCATACCTATTCTGAAAGCATCAGTGCCAAATTTTTCTGTTAGATCAAGCGGGTCTATAACATTTCCCCTGCTCTTGCTCATCTTGCGGCCCTTTGCGTCTAGAACAAGGCCATGAAGGTAAACGGTTTTAAAGGGGATTTTTCCGGTGACATACAAACTGAACATAATCATGCGCGCTACCCAAAAGAATATGATTTCTCCAGCTGTTTCCATAACATCGGTGGGAAAGAACTCTTTGTAATCTTTTGAATCCGGGAAACCAAGACTTGCAAACGGCCACTGGCCCGACGAGAACCATGTATCAAAAGTATCGGTTTCTTGTCTTATATCTCCTCCGCACTTGGGGCAAACAGATATTTTATTATTGATATCTACGATACCCCCGTCGCATTTGAGGCAGATTTTGGCCGGAATAGGAATACCCCACACAATTTGACGTGAGACATTCCAGTCGATAATGTTTTTAAGCCAGTGCAGGGATATTTTTTTGTAATGTTCGGGGATATATTCAATTTCGCCGTTCTCAATAGCTTTGATCGCCGGTTCTGCTAGAGACTTCATTTTGATGAACCACTGGTCCTTGATTTGGGGTTCAATTACCGACTCACATTTGTAACATTTTTTGACGACATGTTTATACCCCTCGTCAATTTTAACAAGTAGGTTTTTTGATTTAAGCCTCTCGATGATTAGGGGACGAGCTTCTTTTATTGATTTTCCGGCAAATTCACCGGCTATTGGAAGTAGTTTTCCGCGAAAGTCTATAATTTGCTCTTTTTCTAGATTATGGCGTTCGGCAATTTCAAAATCCGTGGAATCGTGCCACGGAGTAATGGTCATAACTCCTGTACCGAACGACATATCTATTGCCTCATCTTTGATAATGGTTGCTGTAATCGGACCATTAATCCACTCGAGTTTTATTTTTTGTCCATTTTTGTATTCTTTATACCTCTCATCATTTGGGTGCATGACGACATATTTATCTCCAAATTTGGTTTCCGGACGAGCGGTAGCAATAACAAAGGGACCATATTGCAGATAATAAAAATTATCAACCTGCTCGGTGTCCGTTGTTTCCAGATCGGATAAGGAAGTCTGGTGTTTGGGGCACCAGTTGATGACTTTTTTGCCACGGTAGACCAGACCATCGTTCGCCATTTTTCCAAATGTCTTGTAGACCGTTTTCACGATATCATCATCGAGTGTGAATTTTTCCCGCGACCAATCACAAGAAGCCCCAATTTTTGGGATCTGGCTCTTTATGTTTTTTTTGTTGTTTAGGGTAAAGTCTAGAATTTCTTTATAGAGTTCTTTTGGTTCCATTTGGAAACGGGAACGCCCCTCTTTTTCAAGTTGTTTTTCGTATACGACTTGTGTTTCAAAACCAGCATGATCTAAACCGGGGAGCCATAAAGTTTTATATCCACGCATGCGTTTATAGCGAATCATAATATCTTCAATCGTCATTACCAGTCCATGTCCGGCATGAAGCGAGCCATTGGCGTTAGTCGGGGGCATGATGATTGTAAAAGGTTGAGTCCTGTTGTCAGGCAAATTGTCCGGATTAAAAAATCCGCTCTCCTCCCAGAGTTTATAAATTTTGTCTTCAAC
>CAZZGH010000047.1:4051-4608 GCA_964653875.1 uncultured Candidatus Saccharibacteria bacterium | reverse complement strand
ATATGCTTATGGAGATGAATCAACGAATTCACGGTCGTTATTGGGTTTGGCCGGACAAAGTGTTTGTATTTGATTTACCCGTTGAGTTGGCCGTTGAAAGAGGCAAAGCATCCGGCCGTCAGTTTGATGAAATGGAAAAGTCAGACACCCTTAATCGGGTAAGAGAAAATTTCCGCACCTTTGCCAAAGAATATCCCTGGGCAAATCTTCAGTTTATTGATGCTACGCGCAGTGTTGAGGAAATATTTTCTGATGTTAGGAGTGAGTTGGTAAAACTCTTGGGTGATAAAAACTTTAAAGTGGTTTAAAATGATTTTTGTCCTCTTTTTTTGTTATTTAATTTTTGCTACCATATCTAAACGCTTAGAACATTAACAAGGAGATTCGGATGGAAGGTACTATCTACGATCCGATATTCAATGAACGGGAAATAGAAATATTGCGCAGGTTTGTAAGTGACCCCAATCCAACTCACAATATCTATACACTTTTACCGTCCTTGGCGGGATTAGCCGGGGCATTATTTGCTCGTTACTCTCGGGCTGCCGGGGGAGCGC
>CAZZGH010000047.1:0-4041 GCA_964653875.1 uncultured Candidatus Saccharibacteria bacterium | reverse complement strand
TTGTGAAAGGAATTTGTGGATGAGAATGGAGAAATAAACAGGCAGAAATTAGATGGACTTATTGAAAGAATTTTGATTGCGTTTGGGGACGAATCTGTCGGTGAACAAGAGAAGGCTCATCTTGCCTGCGAAAATGTTTCAAATCTGGCCACAAAAGAAACCGAAGATTGCAGAATTGATGTTTCACCCATTGAACAGTCCAGCCGCTATGTAGTTTATGACCAACGTGATCGAAACGGAAAGTTCCGCTTTTTGCGTCCTAAGGAGGTTGAGGATGCTGGACTGTTGCCCCAGTACGAAGAAGATTTAGATTTTGTTTTTCAAACATATGTAAACCTTATTCCCCATATGACTGCATTTTATATGAACATGAAATCGGAAACTGAAGCCGAATATGCAATTATTGCGGGTGACCCGAAGAAATATAGGTTGTCAGAATTAACTGACACTGAAGATATAAAAGCGTGGAAGCTTACTTACAAAACTGATATAAAAACCAAAACATGCGATACGCTTCGCGGATTATTGCCTGCTGCAACTTTGACAAATGTTGGTTTTGCCGGCGGCGGCCGGGGATTTCAAAATATGCTTACTAAACTAATGAGCCATCCGCTTCAAGAGATGCAGCAACTTGGTCATGACGCCAAACAGGCTCTTTCAGTGGTTATACCTCGATATGTTCAACGCGCAGAACCAAACAAATACTTGATTAGGGTAAGAGAAGATATGAAAGAATTTGTTGCCAGAGTTTCTGATGAAATAAAAACAAGATACCCTTGGGGGTTCGGTGATCAACCTCAAGTTCATTTAATATTTTACGGAGATTGGAGGTGGGATAGTTTCGTTGTTGCAAGTGTTTTGTATCCTTTTACACAGTTTTCACTTGCGCAACTATACATGTGGGCACAAACATTGCCGCTCGATAAAAAACAAGAAATTATTGCGTTGTATTGCAAAGGAAAGCAGGTTCGAGGGAATCGTCGCAATAAACCAGGCCGAGCTTTGGAATTCGGTTATCCGATAACCTTTGATTTGATTGGCGACTTCGGGATTTATCGAGATTTGCAGCGGCATCGCATGTTGACACAGCAACGCCAAAGACTGACTCCGTATTTGGGGGAACCGGAAATTCCTAAAGATGTAATTGATGCTGGCTTTGAAAAAGAATTCAGAGAATGTATTATGCGCTCTCGTCGATTGTATGATCTTTTATTGAAACATTGCGGACCTGATGTGGCCCAATATGCCGTGTTATATTTATTCAATATTCGCTGGTATATGGGCATGAATTTCAGAGAAGCTTTTCATTTTATGGAGCTTAGAACTATTCCACAAGGCCATCCCAATTATAGAAGACTAGTCCAAGAAATGCATCGCGAACTTTTGAAGGAAGACAAACTGATTGCGCCGTTGATGGAGTTTGTGGACTATAATGAATATCAATGGAATAGAGCTGATTCCGAAGCGGCTCAAAGAAGGAAGGAAGCAAAGATAGAAGATAAGCTCTAAAGAGGGCTTGCCCCGCACCAATCCCGCCCCATTTTTAAATGGCGGTCAGCGGAAAAGATTGGTGCGGGGCTTTTTTTATTACTCAAATTCTGTTAAATTTATGAGATGAAATATAAGCCAGTCATAGGATTAGAAATCCACGCGGAGCTGAAAACGAAGACTAAAATGTTTTGCGACTCTTTAAACGATCCAGACGAGAAACATCCAAACGTTAACATATGTCCAGTTTGTATGGGCCATCCCGGAACTCTCCCTGTCATTAATTACGAAGCGGTCAAAAAAGTAATTATGGCTGGTCTCGCTTTAAACTGCAAAATAGCTGGGGATACTTTTTTTGAAAGGAAGAACTACTTTTATCCCGACCTCCCCAAGGGTTATCAGATAACCCAGTACCAAAAACCTTTTTGCGAGGGCGGACATTTAGATATTGCTGGCAAAAAAATAAGGATTACCAGGATTCATTTGGAAGAAGATACCGGGCGGCTTCAACACTTACCGGGCAAGGACTATTCTCTGGTTGATTACAATCGTGCCGGAGTGCCATTGATGGAACTTGTAACCGAACCAGATTTGGAAACTAGGCTGGAGGTCAAAAGATTTGCGGAGGAATTGCAGTTGATTTTAAGATGTCTTGGCGTATCAGATGCCGATATGGAAAAAGGGTTAATGCGTGTTGAAGTGAACATATCACTTCAACCGCAAGTTCCAAGTTCTAAGTTCCAAGTTTCAAGTAAGTTGGGAACCAAGGTGGAAATAAAAAACCTCAATTCGATAAAAGCTACCTCTGATAGTATAGACTATGAAATTAAAAGACAAACCGAGCTTCTTGATGTGGGAGAAAAGATTGTGCAAGAAACCCGAGGCTGGGACGATTTTAAAAAGGTAACTGTCAGCCAGCGCTCAAAAGAAGAAGCCCATGATTACAGATATTTTCCGGAGCCGGATCTGCCTCCATTAAAATTTACTTCGGCTCAAATTGAGGAGATTAAGGTTGGGTTAGTGGAACTACCACAGGCAAGGCGGGAACGTTTTAGGAAGCAATATAATTTGCCGGATCACGACATAGAGGTGTTTACAGTCAGTAAGCTGTTGGGAGATTATTTTGAGCATGTGGTGAGTGAATTATTGTTATTTGATAAGTTCTCTCATTTAGAAAAACCACCAGAAAACGAGTATCCAAGACTGTTTAAATTGGCTGCAAATTATCTCATAACTAATTTCAACAGGATGGTAGAAAGTGTTTTTGCCGAGCCAGAAGATACAAAGGTTACGCCTGAAATGTTTGCTCGTTTAATAATATTTATATTTCACGGCCAAATATCCTCAACTATTGCAGTTGGAGTTCTTGGAGAAATGTTTGAAACCGGCACTTCGCCTGATAAAATAATTGAAGCAAAAGGATTAACTCAAATATCCAGTGTTTCAGAGCTACGACAATCAGTGGATAAAGTTGTTGCAAATAACCCCAAAGCGGTAGAGGATTACAAAAAAGGCAAAGAAGCGTCGCTTAAATTTTTGATAGGCATGGTAATGCGGGAATCGGGCGGCAAAGCCAATCCTCAAATGGTCGAGGAAATAATAAAGAAGAAACTACAACAAAAAAATGATTAAAAAATTCTTAATAAAACTGATCAATTGGTCGGAACGGAGGGAAGATTTTTCAAAAAGTGCGTTTAGGGCAGCCCAAAAAGACGATGGAAAAATAGCACGGGAATGCCATGAGCAAATTGTGGCCGGCCGTAATAAGAAATATGTATCGGATCAGATTGTTCCGGCTGAAGAACAAATTCTTGGTCCGAGCGGCTCAGCTCTTAAGGAAGAGGAGAAATAAATTTTCTAATTAATTTTTCGGACTCTTTTTGTCCACCAATCGACGGAGTTATCCAGTGAATATTTTTATTTCTTTTGAACCAGGTCATTTGGCGTTTTGAGTATCTGGTGATGTCTCGCAGCAAACTTTCATATTCTTGAGAATTCGAGAATGATTGTTTTTGTTTTAGTTTCAAGCTTTTTAACCAGCGGCTGGTCCATCTGTATTCAAGCCCAAAGTCATCTAACCGTTTCCAGCCAATCCCTTGGTTACGTAGTTTTACAACCTCTTTAATCATCCCTTGTTTTAACCTTTTTCTAAGTCGCAACCCGATTCTCTTTTCTAAGTTGTCGGGTTTCAGCCCAATCCAAAGAACATCATAATGCATGTTTTGCGATTCACGGTTCCGCCTAGGAACAGGTTTGCCGGTTGTTTTAATTATTTCCAAAGCTCGGATAAGCCGGCGCTTGTTGTGTCGGTCAATGTTTTTTGCGCGTCCAGGATCTAGAGTCAAGAGTTGGTAAAATAATTGTTCCCCGGATTGTTTCTCAAGTTTTGTGCGTAGTTTTTTGTTGGGTGGGACTTTGGCAATTATCGTTCTATCCAGCAAAACATCAACATAAAATCCCGTACCCCCGACGATAAAAGGTAATTTTTTACGATTTATTATTTCGGAAATTGCTCTTTGACCTAGTTTTTTAAAATCGGAGGCGGTAAAAACT
>CAZZGH010000046.1:0-4723 GCA_964653875.1 uncultured Candidatus Saccharibacteria bacterium | reverse complement strand
GCGAGTTTTCGCTATTTACTTTCTTTAAAGCTCCCATCCATATCCCTGTCTGAATCACTAAGTCGTAGCGCTCCGGCAACATAAAGAGCGAGCTGGATGGCAAATTATCATACTAGCGAAGCGCTTATGATAATTTGCCTTATTCGGCTAGCCTTTTGTTCGGAGTGTGGAGATGTGATGAAGATAGGGGTTGGATGGGAGCGACCTACTTATTCATCTTCCGACGGATGAACGCCGGTATATCAAATTCTTCTTCGTTTACCGAAGAATCGATGAGTTCTTTAACTACAGGTGTGCCGTTTATTTGAGAACTGGGTTTTTTGGCAATATTGTCAAACATATTTTGCCTTCCGTTCGTGGGCAGTTTAGTTGCATTTGGATAACCATTATTAAATCCTGTAGCTACAACAGTAACTTTTAACTCCCCTTTTTTAAGTTTGTCGTCTATCACCGCTCCAAAAATTACTTTCGCATCAGGATCAATATGTTCGGTAATTATTCTGGCAGCTTCATTTATCTCAGCCATCGCCATATCTGTCCCTCCGGATACGTTGAATAGTACTCCTCGGGCGCCATCAATTGAAACTTCAAGTAATGGAGAATTAATTGCCATTTTGGCAGCTTCTATTGCCCTGTCCTCGCCGATTGATTTACCTATACCCATCAGTGCCGAACCGGAGTTAGCCATGATCGTTTTGACATCAGCAAAATCAACATTTATTATTCCCGGAATAGTTATTAAATCCGAGATCCCCTGAACGCCCTGTCTCAAAACATCGTCTACTATCCCGAACGATTCCAGCAAAGGTGTCTTTCTGTCTATAACCGACAAGAGCCGATCATTTGGAATGGTTATCAAAGCATCTACTTTTTCCCTCAAAACATTCCATCCATCTTCAGCAATTCTCGATCTTTGAGGTCCTTCAAAACTGAAAGGCTTAGTCACAACGGCCACGGTGAGTGCTCCCACGTCTTTGGCAATATCTGCAACCACCGGCGAAGCTCCGGTTCCTGTTCCGCCTCCCATTCCGGCTGTTATAAAAACCATGTCAGCGCCCTTTAAAGCATTCATCACTTCTTCTTTAGTATCTTCAGCGGCTTGCTTGCCTATTTCAGGATTCATTCCGGCGCCAAGACCTCGAGTTAAACTTTTACCGATGTGTATCTTGGTAGTAGCGGAGCTGTTGTGTAAAGCTTGCGCATCGGTATTAATGGCAATAAATTCAACGCCATGAATTCTGGCTTCGATCATTCTTGCCAAGGCATTGCAACCCGAACCACCAACACCGACAACTTTTATCCTTGCAAATGTTTCAAATGGAGGTTTAATTATTTGTCCCAATTTTAGAATATTGAATGTTGAAAGTGGAAAGTGGATTCTTTAAAAACCACATTCCACACTCTACAGTCCACAATCAATTACAATCGTATTATCATAAATAAAAAAGCCACGCAAGCAATCTGTGTTCTGCTGTGGATAACTCTGTTAACAACCGATTAAGGAGAGAAGTTTTTCAGCCAGCCCAAAACCCTCTTGAATAGGCCGCTGTCGATAAATTGGTTGCTTTTTGAACTCTTGCTTCCGCTGAATTCTTCATCTATGCCCCAAGCTATCAATCCCGCTACTACCGCAAAAGAAGGGTCATCAAGATTATCAGCCACGCCGATTAGACTCAAAGGATTGGCAATTCTTACCGGCAGTCTTAGTCTTTCTTTTACCATAGCCGCAAGACCCGGTAAATTTGCCCCGCCCCCAGATAAAACCACGCCCGCCGGAAGCATCCCTTTGGATATTTTTTTCAATTCATTAGCCACCATGTCCAATAATTCATGAGCCCGCGCATCTACAACTCTAATTAATTGCTTTCTGGGTAAAACAAAATCCTTTTCCGACATCATTTCGGATAAATCAATATTCCCCCTTTTGCGCAAATCCTCGCCTTCCGAGGTCGCTCCATGCTCAATCTTTACTCTTTCAGCAACATCCATAGAGGTTCTCAAAGCAACAGCCAGATCAGAGGTAATGTGTTTTGAACCTATCGGCAATACAACACTATGAAGCAGATCGGCTTCCTCAAAAACCGTCAGAGTAGAAGTGCCCCCTCCAAAATCAAGATTCAGAACTCCGTATTCTTTTTGGTTCTTATCTAGGACAGCCAGAGATGAAGCCAAAGGAGCAAACACCAATCCTGCCACTTCTATATTATTTTCATTTATACACTTAGCGATATTTCTTAGATAAGGAGAAAGACCGTCGATTATAAAAACTTCCGCCTCAAGACGAACACCTTTCATCCCTAACGGATTTTTAACATATTCTGTTCCATCAACTATATAATTACGCGGTATAACATGAATTACTTCTCTGTTGGCCGGCAAACTCACAACCGATGCCGCCTGCAGTACTCTATCTATATCATTCTGGGATATTTCTCCGTCAACACGAGAAACGGCAATCACGCCTCGTGATGTTTGAGTTTTGATATGAAGTCCATTTACGGCAAGATAAGCCTTTTTGATATTGACACCAGCCATTGCTTCGGCTCTCTGAATTGCCGTTCGTACGTTATCAATCGTTTCCTCCATATCAACTACCATGCCTCGCCTTAAACCATTGGATATAGCACTGCCGACTCCTAAAATCTCGGCCCCCAAAGTCTCGCGGTCTATTTGTGCGATTACGACTTTTACTTGCGAGTTTCCTATATCAATTCCGGAAATTATGTATGGCCTTGCCATAAAATTATTAATTACTAATATCTAATTTCTAATCAAATACCCAATTTCTAATGACCAATTTATAAATTTGAGAATTAGACATTATTTAGAAATTAGTAATTAGAAATTAGAAATTTTCAAAGCTTAATCTTACTTAATATGCGACTTTCTGTTTTAAACATCTCTCTGGCACCTGTTTCTGAAATTTCATGGTCATACCCCAATAAATGCAAAAATCCATGCACCGTTAACCATGCCAATTCTTTTTCTAAACTGATATTCTGTCTTTTTGATTCTTTAACCGCAAAAGGCAGACAAATAAAGATATCTCCCAATGGAAGTATACCATATTTTTTCAATCTCGACTCCTCAAGAGGAAAAGATAGGACATCTGTGACCTCATCTTTACTGCGATATTTCCTGTTCAACCCTCTAATCTTGTCCTCCCCCACTAAATTTAGGCTCACCTCTATGTTTTTATCTTTTATCTTTAATTCTCTTGTGGCCATATCCAAAATCTCCTTGAAAAATTTATTTCCCGGAGCTTTTCGAGATGTGTAATTTTTGAATACTAAATCAAGCATATGAACATCAGTGATTTTATCACAGATTTGATTTTATTGGTATTGCCATGTTTTAGCAACCCTAAATAAGAATTCATGGTTTCCGGCCGAAGATTTTCTTTTATTCTTTTCATCATCCTCTTTTTGGTTGTAGTCCTCAACACCCTGTGATTCGGAAAATGCACCCAACCGAGAAAATCGACACCTGAAGCAATGGTTTTAATAAATACTTTGTCAGGATGAATATTGAGCTTCAGACGTTCAGAAAGAAAACCGCTGATTTTAGGCAACAACTCCTCAAGCCATGATTTATCATCAGAAAAGATTACAAAATCATCAGCATAACGGATATAGTGTTCAGCTTTCAATTTATGCTTAACAAACTGGTCAAATTCATTCATATAAATATTCACGAATAATTGCGAAGTGAGATTCCCGAGCGGCAGTCCCCGACCCGGAGCTGATGAGAAACTAAAAATAACTCTTTCAAGAAGCCAAATAATGTTTTGGTCAGGAATATATCTTTTAAGAATTGCCGATAAAATTTCATGGTTAATATTTTCAAAGAACTTCCTAATATCGCATTTTAAAATCCAGCAAGTTTGAGTATTATTCTTGCTTACTTCGTATCCAAATTGCCTGAACCTGTTTAATGCCTTGTGCGTTCCCTTGCCTATCCGGCAAGAAAAAGAGTCTGCAATAAATGTCCTGTCAAAAAACGGATAAAGCTGGCGATATATAGCATGGTGTAGCAAGCGGTCTCTCACCAATGATTTATGTACCTTTCTGGGTTTGGGGTCGTTGATGCGGAAGGCTTGATATGGGCTGTGGTTGTATGTATGATTGGCGAGTTCCTGATGAAGCTGGATAATGTTGTCCATTAAAGACAGGCTGAATTCTTGAACATCTTTTCTTTTGCGTTTCCCTTTCAGAAATTCCTTCCATGACTCCAGTAAATTTTCTAAACTTATAATTTCCCGAAAACTATGACAAAATACAATCCTTCTACGCCCCCCCCCCAGTGCTACTCTGCCAATAATTCAAAAGTTGGTTGTGGTTTATAAGATTTGGCATGACTATTTTATTAGATTAGAGAAAATCAACCGATATTCCATCGGTCTAAAAATTGATAATTTATTTATTGAAACTATTGGACATCTGTTTATTGCGGCTCATAAAAACCGTGAGCAAAAAGGATTTTATCTTACTCAGGCCTCGGACTCCCTTGATATGCTTAAATTTATTTTACAGATTGCATGGGAAATAGAAATACTTGATATAAATAAATATGTAGCGTTATCTAGTCATTTGAATGAAATAGGCAAAATGCTCGGCGGATGGCAAAAACAAACAAAAACCCCGCAAAGGAGTTTTTGAATAAAGAAAGTTTCGAGAGAACCTGATTGCCGGCATTCCACTCGTTCAGGTTGGCAACCGAGTTG
>CAZZGH010000045.1:0-4794 GCA_964653875.1 uncultured Candidatus Saccharibacteria bacterium | reverse complement strand
TCACTCTGGCATTGTTTCTCATTCCGACAATTCTTGCCAAAGTTCTGACGGCCTTTGCGGTTGAACCGCTTCTTCCGATTAAGAGTCCCATATCTTCAGGGGCTACTTTTACGGTAAGAAGGACACCGAGCTCATCAACGGTCCTGTCTACCTTTACGGCATCGGGATTGTTGACGATTTCTTTTATAATAAACGTAACAAATTCTTGATCTCTTTCTTTAGCCATTAAACATGAACTGGCTCCTCAACTATCGCTCAAATATATTCAACAATAGCTGATTTTCCAGTAAATTATCATCTTTCGACCAAGCCCATCTAACAGGCTTAATTATTCACATCTTACTCTAAACTACGATATTTGTCAATCTGTCTTTAATGTAAATAAACTTTTTTATTTCTTTGCCGGCAAGATGTTTTTTTATATTTTCGTTGTTTAAAACAATACTTTTTACTTCTTCTTCAAACAATCCTCTCGTAATTTTCAATACATCGCGTTTTGTTCCGTTTATTTGGATAACCAGATCAACCAGTTCGTCCACCAACAACGCTTCGTCATACTTGGGCCACGATTCAAGATGGATGCTGGCGGAAAAAGGTCGAACCTTGGAATCCTTTAAGGTCCGATCTTGAGGAATTAAATTTTGCCAAAGCTCTTCGGCAATGTGGGGAGCAAAAGGTGCAAGCAGTTTCAAAAATGTTCCATATTGTTTCTTGGTCAACCATTTATCTTCCAGTGCGTTAAGCAACTTCATCAATCCACTTACCCCGGTGTTAAACTTAAAATTTTTAATATCATCCCCTATTTCTTTGGTGGCTTTGTTTAAAATTATGTCAACCCCTTCATCAGTCGATTTTGGTTCCATTGGTTTTTCAATAAAATTCCAAACCCGAATCAAAAACCTGTAAACCCCGACTATTCCCTCTTCTTGCCAGGCAATTGTTGCTTCATGCGGGCCAAGGAACATCTCAAACATCCTCAACGTATCCGCGCCATAGCGTTCCACAACATCTTGCGGATTTACAACATTGCCACGGCTCTTAGACATCTTCTCGCCGTCAGGCCCAAGAATAATCCCATGGGGGGCACGCATCGCATACGGTTCCGTTGTCGGTACCAGTTTCTGGTCATACAAAAATTGATGCCAAAAACGTGAATACAAAAGATGAAGGGTCGCGTGTTCCATGCCTCCAAAGTAAACGTCTACCGGCAACCAATGCTTCAGCAACTTAGGATCGGCAAATTGTTTTTTGTTTTTTGGGTCGGTATATCGCAAATAATACCAAGAACTTCCGGCCCATTGAGGCATAGTGTTCGTTTCTCGCTTTCCAGAACCGCCGCACTTGGGACATCCTGTATTGACCCAGCTTTCTATTGCCGCCAGCGGAGATTCTCCTGTTCCGGTAGGTTCATATTTCTCAATCTCGGGAAGCAGTACCGGCAAATCTTTTTCCGGCACTTCTACGATGCCGCACTTATCGCAATGAATCAGAGGAATCGGCTCACCCCAATAACGCTGACGGCTGAAAACCCAATCGCGTAATTTGTAGTTATTTTTAAAATCTGCAAGCTTTTTTTCTTTTAATTTTTCAACTATTTTTCTGCGGGCTTCAGCTGACTTCATTCCCGTAAATTCTGCTGAATCAACCAAATATGCGTCCTCAACAAAAGCATGTTCTAAAACTGGGCACGTTGGATCTGGATAATTAGGACAGACGACCATTTTAACCGGCAAATCATATTTCTTGGCAAAATCCCAATCTCTTTCGTCGTGAGCCGGAACTGCCATAACGGCGCCCGTGCCGTACCAACCAACAACATAATCCGCCACCCAAACAGGAATTTTTTCGTTATTAATAGGGTTAAGAACAAAACCCCCGGTTGGCACACCAGTTTTGGATTTATCCAGATTAGTTCTTTCAAGCTCTGTTTTTTTCTTTACTTCCTCAAGATATTGACCAACTTTGTTCAAGTTATCATCCGTAGTAAATTTAGTCACCATCGGATGTTCCGGAGCAATAACAAGATATGTTGCGCCAAACAAAGTGTCGGCACGGGTTGTAAATACTTCTATGTATTCCTGGCCTCCTTTTGAAAATTTAGAATTAAAAATTGGAAATTTAATAATTGCTCCTTCGGATTTGCCGATCCAATTCTGTTGTTGCAGTTTTATCGGCTCCGGCCAATTTAAATCTTTTAAGCCATCTAACAATTTATCCGCGTAGGTGGTAATTTTAAGATACCACTGGCGAAGTTGTTTTTTCTCTACAGGTGTCCCGCAACGTTCGCAACACCCATTAACAACTTCTTCGTTGGCGAGACCGGTTTTATCTTTGGAACACCAGTTAATAAGGCCTGTTGCTTCATAAGCCAAACCGGCTTTATAAAATTGGAGAAATATCCATTGCGTCCATTTATAGTATCCAGGGTCGGTAGTATTTATTTCGCGGAACCAGTCAAAACTCAAACCCCAGCTTTTAAGCTGTTTTTTAGCGTTAGCTATATTTTTTTGAGTTGAGACCCGGGGATGAATCTTGTTTTTTATAGCGTAGTTTTCGGCAGGCAAACCAAAAGCATCCCAGCCGATCGGATACATCGTCTCAAAACCGTTCATTCTCTGAAAACGACTATATACATCGCCGGCAATATATGGCCGAAGATGGCCCATGTGTAAACCCTCCCCGGATGGATAAGGAAATTCTATCAAAACGTATTTCTTTTCTTTAGATGACTTGTCTTTGGCATTATAAAACTTCTTGGTTTCCCAGAATCTTTGCCACTTGCGTTCTATTTTTGAGGGATTGTATTTCATAAAAAGTTTGTAGTTTCTAGTTTACAGTTTACAGAAATAAAGCCTAAAAATCAAAATCCCGCCATTGCGGGATTAACTCTTTATGGGCCAGTACAATCGTTCTAAATGGACTAACTCTGTATCAATTAAACTTAGTCTTAATCTTGCAGCTAAACGCTCGGCCATATAAACACTGCGGTGCTGTCCAGCCGTACACCCAAAGTTTACGGTCATAACATCAAAACCACGCCTAAGACATTTTTCCGCATCCAACCTGACCATTATCCATACCGCCTCAAAAAATTCCTGTGTATCTGAATCTTGGTCAAGAATACTTACCACTTCAGGGTCCAATCCAGTTAAATGCATATGGAGAAACGGGGCGTTCGGATTTTCTTTAAAAGTATAGTCATAAGCATCAATCGCCCGGCAGTCAAAAACGAATCCGCCACCATTGCCAGTTTTATCCACCGGGTAACCGGTTCTTTTGAAACTGAAACTCTGAATTAGTACTTTCACAACACCTCTCCAATTAAAAGAACTCAGTTGTTTTACTTATAATAGACCGAACAGCTTTTTGCAATTTTGAGTCGTTTGTTCAGTTATCTTTTCGTATGGCTCGTTTTTGAGTTCGGCGATTTTCTTTGCCACCTCAACGACATAAGCCGGTTCATTTCTTTTGCCCCTGTGCGGTTCTGGCGACAAAAACGGAGCATCTGTTTCAAGAAGAATTCTTTCCAGCGGAGTCTCACGAACTATTTCATCATACTGCCTCGCAAAAGTAATTATTCCATTAAATCCAAGATACAATCCTAAATTAAGAAATTGCCTTGCCTCTTCTACTTTTCCGGTAAACGAGTGGACTACTCCCCCATTGACCGCATAGCCTCGGCTTAAAATTTCTATCATGTCGTGATATGCGGGTCCCGTGCTTCCTGATTTGCCGTCACGGCAATGAAGAATTAATGGCTTTTTTAATTTCTTTGCTAATTCTAATTGCTGGATAAATCTTTCCTTCTGGAATTTCTGGTCCTCGGGTTTTTCAGTCCGGTAGTAATCCAAGCCGATTTCTCCAAACGCAACAACCTTGTCCTGCTTAAGTAATTCTCTGTATTTTTCCGATTCAAATTTCTCATCCAAATTATCATTCGGATGGAGGCCAACCGATGCCCACATGCTTTCATGTTTTTGCGCCAACTCAATAGCTCGTCGGGATGTCTCCAGATCCGTCCCCACGCAAATCATGCTGACGCCCGCGCGCAACGCGCGGGCGATCACCTTTTCGCGGTCTTTATCGTATTGCGCCATCTGCGGATGGCAATGAGAATCCAATATCATTACAGCCGTCGCGGGAATAAACCCTCGCCTTTTTTTACAATAAATTTGTAGTTTTCGGAAATTTCTTTGTTTGACAAGTCATCTCCAACTACTGTTGCAATTTTCTCTGCCGTTTCGGGCATAAAGGGCTGAACAGACCAAGTTATATGGTGGACCATTAACATTAAAGTCGTCATAGTTTCCAAAAAATGTTCTGGATTTTCTTTCGCTTCAATCCACGGCTTCCTTTCGTCTATATATCTATTTGCTTCAGCAATCAACTTCCATACCTCTCCTAAGGCATCATGCAGTCTGAATTCCTCTATCGCTTTTCTATAATCAGATATCTGGACATCGCAAGTCCAGATATTTTTAAATTTTCTATATATTAGCTCGCCATCAAGATTATTCTCAATCAGCGTTGCGACTCTTTGCACCAAATTTCCCAGTCCGTTGGCTAAGTCACCATTATACCTTTCGACCAATTTCTTTTCTGAAAAATCTCCGTCTTCATTGGAAGGAATTTCTCGCAGTAAAAAATATCTGATAACATCAACGCCGTATTTGTCTACCATTGCAAACGGGTCAGTCACATTTCCTAAACTCTTAGACATTTTTTGTCCATCCATGTTTATAAAGCCGTGAATTAAAATCTGTTTTGAATTCGGCAAACCGGCAGACATGAGCA
>CAZZGH010000044.1:0-5002 GCA_964653875.1 uncultured Candidatus Saccharibacteria bacterium | reverse complement strand
CCGCAGGAGCAAATCTATTCTGGTTCGATGAGGGCATATGGCCCGAGCGGTTCTTTGACGGTCTTGCGAGACCTTTTTAATTAGTTTAAAATTAGGAAATGAAGATTAACCATGTGGTCAAAACCTTGGTCTTGTCGGATTTTTTTATTAATGCCGGCTTTGCTGTTTTTGCGCCGGTGTTCGCTATATTTGTTACAAAGCAAATTGAGGGGGGAACGTTGGCGGTTGTTGGTTTTGCTGCCGCTATTTTTCAGATATTTAAGTCCAGCCTTCAAATCCCGATAGCCAGGTATTTAGATAAAAATCATGGTGAATATGATGATTTTTATTCCATGGTTTTGGGTACCTCTCTTATTGCGTTAGTGCCGTTCTTGTATTTATTTGCTACCAAAGCAACGCATATCTATATGATTCAGGCGCTTTATGGTATTGGAGCATCTTTTGCCATTCCTCCTTGGTATGCAATATTTACCAGGCATGTTGATAAAATGAAAGAAAACGTGGAATGGTCTTTGGACTCCATTGCTATTGGAATCGGAGCAGCTTCATCCGCTGCCTTAGGCGGACTTTTAGCGGAGAAATTTGGTTTTCGGTTTGTGTTTATTTTGGGAGGCATATTTGCTGTCGTCGGTGCAATTCAGCAAATTAGAATTTTCAGGGATTTGAAAGGAAAAGTATCTCAAGGAGTAGTAAAGCCGCATCCCGACGGCGCTAAATAGGGCGGGTATTTTATATGAATAAAGAAATCTCTAAAATTTTATACGAGATGGCAATTTTGCTTGAAATGAAAGAAGTGGAATTTAAGCCGCGTGCGTATGAAAAAGCCGCAAGCTCTATTGGTGTTTTGGCTGAAGATGTTGGAGATATTTACAAACATGGCGGATTAAAAGCCCTTGAAGACATTCCCGGGGTGGGTTCGTCGATTGGTGAGAAAATTGAAGAATATATCAAAACAAAGCATGTCAAAGAATACGATAAACTTAAAAAAGAAATGCCGGTAGATGTTGAGGGTCTGGTATCGGTTGAAGGTATCGGGCCTAAGACAATTTTGCGCCTTTATAAAAAACTTGGCATTAAAACCCGTGATCAACTAGAAGAAGCTGCAGCTGCAGGCAAGCTTGCAAAAGCTGGGTTCAGTAAAAAGACCGAAGAGAATATCTTAAAAGGAATTAGCTTTCTTAAAAAAGAGCATGGTCGTTATTTATTGGGCGAGATAATGCCGATAGCGGAGGCAATTCTTGAAAAAATTCGTGCTTTGCCAGAAGTCCTGTCGGCTGAATTTGGGGGTTCTTTACGCCGGATGCAAGAAACCGTCGGTGATCTTGATTTTATTACCTTTTCAGAAAAACCGGCGGAGGTAATTGAAAAGTTTATCAAATTTCCGGAAGTAAAAAGCATTCACTCCCAAGGTGAACACAGAGCCCTTGTCCGTTTAAAAATAGACACCGATGCTGATATTTCGGTTATATCTCCCAAATCACGGGGTTCAGCGCTTATTGCTTGGACTGGTGACAAACAGCACAATATCGCTCTGCGGACGCTGGCGGAAAAGAAAGGCTGGATGTTGAACGATTACGGCTTATGGCATGGAAAAACTATTTTGGCGTCAAAAACCGAAGAAGAAGTTTACAAAAAACTTGGTATGGACTGGATACCGCCAGAGATGCGTAATAATACCGGTGAGATAGAAGCTGCCTTAGAGAATAAACTGCCGCATCTTATTGGCTACGATGATATAAAGGGTGACTTGCAAATCCAGACTGACTGGACCGACGGCAAGAATTCAATTGAAGAAATGGCAAAAGCTGCGAGTGAACTTGGCTATGAATATATTTTAATTACTGATCATACCAAATCTCTCGCTATGACTGGAGGAAGCAATGAGAAACGGTTGATTAAACAGATGGCCGCGATTGATGAAATAAATTCAAGTTCCATGTTTCACGGTTCAGGTTTCAAGATTCTCAAGGGTGCTGAAGTAAACATAATGCCCGATGGTACGCTGGATATAGACGACGAAACGTTGGTACAACTGGATGTAGTCGGTGCTGCTGTCCACTCTAGATTTAATATGTCCGAGAAAGATATGACTGTTCGCATAAAACGAGCAATGGAAAATCCGAATGTCGACATAATTTTCCATCCGACCGGACGCTTGATACAAAGACGCGAGGCATACAAAGTAAATATGGATGAACTTCTCAAAACCGCAAAGAAAACTAAAACCGTCATGGAGATTGATGCTTTTCCTGACAGGCTGGATCTCAAAGACGAATATATCCGCAAAGCGGTTGGTTTGGGCGTGAAACTTTCTATAGATACTGACGCCCATTCCGTGGCACACTTGGCCTATCTACGCTACGGTATTGCCCAAGCCCGCCGTGGTTGGGCCGAGAAAAAAGACATTATCAATGCCCACTCTTGGCAGGAAATGTTGAAGATGCTGAAATGATAATAAATATCAAAGCTAAACCCAATTCAAACGAGAATAAAGTCGAGAAGATAGACGACCTCAATTTTGTCGTATCTGTCAAAGACCCGCCGGTTCAGGGGCGGGCGAATCGGGCGATAATTAAACTGCTTTCGGAATATTTTCATACTCCAAATATCCGGATTGTCTCCGGCCATATCTCAAGAAATAAGATTATTGCAGTAGAATGAGAAAAATATTGGGTCTATTTTTGGTTATAGTGGGAATTTTAATTTTAATCACGCCGTTTACTCCCGGATCGATATTGTTGGTTATTGGCCTTGATATTTTGTTAGGACACAAAGTTAAATGGTGGACAAAAATTAAGAAAAAAGTAAAATTATTAAGTGGCAAGCTTTCGAATTTTATTGTTAGGGGGCGGTAGCGGAGGACATGTTTTTCCTTTGATTGCTGTTGCCGAGGCCTTGAAAGAAAAATCCCAACAAGATGGGATTCCTTTGGAATTGATGGTTTTGGGAGAAGAGAAGTTTATGAAAAAAGCGACAGCGGAAGCAGGATTGAAGTTCAAGCCGATAATGGCCGGAAAATTAAGAAGATATTTCAGCCCACTAACCATATTGGACGTTTTTAAAATACCAGTCGGATTTTTACAATCCCTTTGGCATGTTTTCTGGTTTATGCCGGATGTTGTCTTCGCCAAAGGCGGATACGCATCACTTCCGGGAGCGTTAGTGAGTAAACTCTATTTTATTCCTCTGTTCGTCCATGAATCTGACTCCATTCCCGGTCTTGCCAACAGGGTTTTAGGTAAGCTGGCGAAGACTGTTTTCGTTTCTTTTAATTCAAGCCAAAAATATTTTAAAGCCGGTAAAACAGTTCTGACGGGAAATCCAGTCAGGAAGGAATTGTTGACGGGTGATAAGGCAGTGGCTATGGCAAAATTTGGTCTAAACCCCGATCTTAAGACGATATTAGTGGCCGGAGGCAGCCAAGGTGCACAAAGGATTAATAGAATAATCTTAGATTCACTTGTAATGTTGGTGAAAAATTTTCAGGTCTTGCATCAGTGCGGAGAGTCGCAATACCCGGCGGTTAAAGCGGAAGCCGAAAAAATTATAAAAGAAGGCGAAGGGGAATATGCCGAGGCCGTTAAAACAAATTATAAACTCTATCCGTTTTTCGATGAAAAGGAATTAGCGATGGCATATGCCGTGTCAGATGTAATTGTTTCTCGCGCTGGAGCTGGGTCGCTGTTTGAGATTGCCATGCTTGGCAAGCCGGCAATAATTATCCCCATAACAAGGTCCAGTTCAAATCATCAGCTCGAAAATGCACTCGAATTGTCAAAACTAGGAGCGGCGATAGTAGAAGAAGAGAATTTAACACCGCACATAATAATCAGTCAGATAAAATCACTTCTTGAGCCGGAGAGATATAATATTGTAAGCCAAAATTTAAAAAACTTTGCTACGCCTGATGCAGCCGATAAAATTGCAACAATTTTATTAAATTCTAAACTCTAATCTCTAAACCCTAAACTATGAATTTTAATAAACAAAGGGAATACTTTGCAAATGCCATAAAAAATGGGCATTTAAGTCACTCTTATCTTTTCTGCGGACCCGAAGGAATAGGCAAAAAGACATTTGCTTATGACATATTTCGCTTAATAAATCAGCGAGAGCCGGAGAGTGATCCAGATTTTAAATTGCTAACTCCTCGTTTGGAAAATGATGAAACTAAGATATATATTGAAGATATCAGAGATTTGAAATCCTACCTGTCTTTGAAACCTTATTTCGGACCGTATAAATTTGTAATTATAAATGATGCCGATCGGCTGGTTCCTGAAGCTTCAAATGCAATGCTCAAACTGCTTGAAGAACCGTCGCCGTTCACAATTATTATTTTGATAAGTTCAAAATCAAGATTTATCTTACCGACAGTCTTATCCAGATGCGAGAAAGTACAATTCTTGCCATCCGAAGAAAGAATCATAGACAAAGAGATAGCTAAAGCAGTGGCCGAGTTTATAGTTGTAGCAAGACAGGGAATAACCGAGCGTATGCAATATGCCGAGAAGATTTTTGCCGGTAAGAATTACCGGAATCTTGTCGTTGGCTTGATACACACCCTCCGATCGCGGGAAAATCCGAATTACAAAGTTTTAAAAAATCTTCTCCGCTTAAATTACCTTCTCTCCCAGCCCCAGTTCAACCACCGTCTGGCTCTGGAAAATTTCTTAATTAATTTGTAATGCTTTTTACCGAAACAATTATCCCGCAATCCATCGCAACCTCTCCTCTATCACAACTCCGCAATGCGAACAAAATGGGGTCTCATTTCATAAATAATGCGAGAACGCTTCGCTAGTTCGCATATTTACTCATTAGACCCCTATTTTGATTACCGCATTGCTTTTTGACAGTGCTATCAAAGAGATTGACGATGATTGCTTCACTTAACCTGTATAGCTTCACTACTTTAATTAGAAACGAAATCACTGTTATTTTTTCACAAACTGCACGATTGGTAACTATTTCAGGAACTCCGACGCTATTTCTCTGGGTA
>CAZZGH010000043.1:0-5686 GCA_964653875.1 uncultured Candidatus Saccharibacteria bacterium | reverse complement strand
CGAGCCGGTTGGCTGTTTCTCTTATGGCAAGGTTTATCGCAGGGACGAGATTGACCGCAATCATATGAATGTTTTCCATCAGATTGATGGCTGGTATTTAATCCCGAAGAATAAAAAAATAATTGGACTGGAAGACTTGGAGCGTGCGTTACGAGGTATTGCTCTGGCTGTATTCGGTACTGATGCTAAACTTAAGATTTTTCCGGATACATTCCCATACACCGACCCATCGTTGCAAATGGAGATTTATTTAGGGAAAAATGGTCCCGATGGCAAAGCCATCGAGGATCCTCGACAAAGTCGGGACAAGTGGCTGGAGGTTTTGGGAAGCGGCGTGGTGAAGGGGAGTGTCTTGGAAAACTTTGGGGTAGATTCGTCAAAGTGGAATGGTTGGGCTTTTGGTCCCGGGATCGAACGATTGGCAATGGTTGCAATGGATGTGCCTGATATGCGCCTCTTTTGGTCGCAAGACGAGAGAGTCAAGAAGCAGCTAAAACTCGGCAACAAATTCAAAGAAGTTTCAAAATTCCCGCCGATAACGAGAGATATTTCTTTTGTTGTGAAGAGTAATTTTATCCCCAATGACTATTTTGACCTCATCCGCGATATTGGCGGAAATTTGGTTGAACAGGTTGAGTTGTTAGATAAATATGAAAACGCCGATAAATTTGGAAAAGATAAAATCAGCTACACCTACAGAATTATTTATCGTTCCAATGAACGGACACTGACCACAGAAGAAATAGATCCGATTCAGAGCAAAATCTACAGCGAAACCGCAAGGCAGTTTGGGGCTGAATTGAGGTAGGTTTTGTTGGTATTTTTGTCTTGCTTTTAAACCCTGAAAATGTTAAAATTAGAGAGTAATTAATAGTCCCGTTAGAAGCAGAGGCGCGCTGTGAGCCCTCGCGGCTTCTAACGGGATACTCGTTTGAAATAAGCTCAAAACATGGCCAAAAAAGAAGTCAAAAATCGAAAAACAACCCCGCACCAAGCTAATCCGCTGACCGCCATTAAAAAAGGGGGCGGGCTTGGTGCGGGGCAAGCAACCCAATCATATACAGCCAAAGATATCCAGGTTTTGGAAGGTTTAGAGCCCGTCCGGAAAAGGCCTGGTATGTATATCGGCTCAACTGGTGTTGAGGGTTTGCACCATTTGATATGGGAGGTTTTTGATAACTCTCTTGACGAAGCGATGGCTGGCCATGCACATACTATTGAGGTGGTGTTGATGCCAGAAAACAAAGTCCGGGTTTCTGATGATGGACGAGGCATTCCAACGGACCTGCATCCTAAATTGAAAAAATCAGCTTTGGAATTGGCCGCAACCACACTTCATGCCGGCGGTAAATTTGAGCAGGGCGCTTATAAAGTTTCCGGAGGTCTTCATGGTGTTGGTTTGTCGGTAGTCAACGCTCTCTCGACTTGGATGCGGGCTGAAGTACATCGCAAGCCGGATATCTTTGTGCAGGAATACAAAATAGGCAAGCCGACCGGACCGGTCAAAAAAGTCGGTAACACTAAAAAAACAGGAACTATTATCACATTCCAGCCTGATCCTTCAATTTTTAAGGAAATTAATTTTGATCTTACAACCATTCTTAACCATCTCCGTCAGCAGGCGTATTTGACCAAAGGCGTTAAGGTTGTGGTCAAAGATGAAAGAAATGAAATTTCTCGTGATTATGCTTTTTATTTTGAGGGCGGAATTGTTGCATATGTAGAGTATTTAAACCGTGGAGAGGAAGCAAAGCACAAAACGGTATTTTATGTTGCTAAAGAGCAGGATGGTATTTTTGTTGAAGTTGCCATACAATATGTGGATGAAATATCCGGCAAAGAACTAAGCTTTGCCAACAATGTCCATACAATAGAAGGCGGTATGCATCTAACCGGTTTTAAATCTGCTATTACCAGAACTTTAAACGATTATGCCCGCAAAAATTCTTTCCTTAAAGAGAAAGATGACAATCTTTCAGGAGATGATGTCAGAGAAGGTTTAACCTCGATAATTTCTGTTAAATTGAAAGACCCGCAATTTGAAGGACAGACAAAAGCAAAACTCGGAACTCCCGATGCTAGAACGGCTGTCGAAAATGTTATTAATGTGGAATTGGCGGACTGGTTGGAAAGAAATCCTCTGGATGCCAGACAAATTTTAGAGAAGGTTCTCTTGGCTTCGAAGGCTCGTCTTGCTGCCAAAGCTGCAAGAGAAACTGTTTTGCGCAAGGGTGCTCTTGAGGGCATGACTTTGCCGGGCAAGCTGGCTGACTGTTCAAGCCGCGACCCGTCTGAATCGGAATTATTTATTGTTGAGGGAGATTCGGCCGGAGGTTCATCTAAAATGGGACGCAATAGGAAAACTCAAGCCATCTTGCCTTTGAAGGGAAAGATTCTAAATGTAGAAAAGGCGCGTTTGGATAAAATGCTTACTTCGCAGGAGATAAGAGCATTGATTATTGCTTTAGGCACTGCAATTGCGGAGGAATTTGATTTGGAAAAACTCCGCTACCACAAGATAGTTATTATGACAGATGCTGATACAGACGGTTCTCACATCAGAACTTTGCTTCTGACTTTGTTTTACAGATATTTTCCGCAGATAATAGACAAGGGACATTTGTATATTGCCCAGCCTCCTCTTTACAGAATTCAAAAGGGAAGCAAAATAGAATATGCCTATAATGATTTGGAGAAAGAAAAAATCCTTGAAGGATTGAAGAAGGTTTTGGTTGACGGACGGTCGGTAAAACTAGAAACTAAAAACTCTAAACTAAAAACTTCAAGTAGCGATTGGGAAGTCACGCCAGTTGATGGAAAAGAAGAAATAGCAGATGGAACCTCCTTCGCTAAAGCTTCGGAGGACGATGGCGCGAAAATAGCCGGAGTTGCAATTCAGCGCTATAAAGGTTTGGGAGAGATGAATCCGGAACAATTATGGGAAACAACTCTTGATCCGCAGAATAGGATACTTCTTCAGGTTACTGTAAAAGATGCCCAAGAGGCTGATAGAGTGTTCGATGTCCTCATGGGCTCGGAAGTTTTACCTCGCAAAAAGTTTATTCAAACCCATGCTAAATCGGTAACTAATTTAGACATATAATGTCAGAAGGTCAAAATTTTGAAAAACACGAAACTTCGCCTCAACCCACAGAGTTTCTTGGTCGGTTAAAGCACGACCATGAAACCACTCCTAACAAAATTGATATATTGTCTATTTTGGAAAGAGGGGAAATAGTCCACGCGGAAACATTGGAAGGACATTTTCCAATCAAGGTGGTAACAATAAAAGATGACGGAAGGGCCTTATTCAGGCCTGATGGTTTTACGTATGAACGTTTAGAGAAAAAAGAAAATCTTCGGACAGAACTTGAAATTCTCGCGTACTCTGTTGATCAAGTATTGGAATTTGGGATGGTACCGCCTGTTGTTCAAAGAGAATTATCAGAAGGTAAAAAAGGAACTTTTCAAAAATTTGTTGAAAACGCAAAGCCCGCTTTTTATTATGAACCTTATTGGTCAGAAGTAGTGGTCGAGTCGGAAATTCTAAAAGCTGCTGTTTTTGATTTTTTGATCGATGCTCGAGATAGGCATTCAGGCAATTTTTTGATTGACCCCGATTTGGAAAAAATCTGGCTTATTGATCATGATCTGTTTATGTTTGAAGACAGCTCTTCCACTTCCCACATAATAGATGAAGCGGTTGCGAGAAATCTGACTGAATTATCGGAAGAAATGGTAGAAGCCATTCAAAAATTGTATGACAAGGTAAATCATTTGTCTCCGATATCAACTGACCCCAGGATTCAGAAGATACTAACAGGAATTAAAACCAGAGCTAGAAAGTTGTTGGATGATAGGAAAATTAAGATTGAAGAAATATGACGCTTCTTTATTTTGTTGAATTATTCGAATTAGACCGCAATGCTAATCAGAAAAAGATTGCGACGTTTAAATTAGTAGATGGAGAGAATGGCCCGGTGAAGATAGAGGGGGATTATGAGCACCCGGTTGTAAGAGGGATTCAAGGGGAAGGGATTTTTGATTATAAAAATGCTCGTCCAGGAAAGCTATACCCTAATGACGGTATGAGTTTTCTTGAAAATTTGAAATATCATTTCAGATCAGGCTATTTACTGGCAACAGATGTTAAAAATCAAATTGTTGATCCCGTTGTAGAAAAGCTGTCCCAAGGTGGCTGAAGCCACTCGCTTTAGCGAGGGCGTTCTCTAATGGGATTGACAATGATAAGTAATTTTGCTAATATTACCCAAATGAATATACGCCCTCGGGCGATTTTTAAATCCCGTTAGAAGTCTCGCTCACGCCCAAAGCGTGAGTCCGGAGGACCTCGGCGGGGCTACTTCTAACGGGATAAATCCAACAGACATGAACAAAATCACCCAGTTTTTAAAAGAAGTAAAAATAGAATTATCAAAAGTAAGCTGGCCGACAAGGAGCCAGATGGTTCTTTTTACCTTGGTTGTGATAGGAATAAGCTTATTTATGGCTGTTTTTTTGGGATTGTTGGATTTCGGATATAAAACCGTAATAGATAAGTTTTTATTGAAATAATTTTAGATGCCTAAACAAGTTACAACTGGAGATAGACACTGGTATGCTATTCATACTTATTCGGGTTACGAAGATAATGTTGCCCGCAATCTGAAACAAAGAGTAGAATCACTCGGTTTTGAAAACAAAATTTTCAACGTTCTTGTACCGAAAGAAAAAAAGATAAGAATTAAGGGTGGGAAACGGGAAACGATTGAAGAAAAATTATACGCCGGATATGTGCTTGTGGAAATGATTGTTGATGATGCTTCTTGGTATGTGGTCAGGAATACCCCCAACGTTACCGGTTTTATTGGTGCTGGAACAATACCGACTCCTTTGGCAGCTGCCGAGATAGATATTTTAATGAAAAGAATGGGCGTTCAGGAACCTAAATACAAGATTGACATTGTTGTGGGTGATAGGGTAAAAATAACCGATGGACCTTTCAAGGACTTCGATGGCAAAGTTTCCGAGGTTGATCCGGAAAAAGGAAGGGTTAAGGTTCTGGTTACTATTTTCGGAAGAGAAACACCAGTAGAGCTTGATTTTCTACAAATCAAGAAGCTCTAGGAAACGTAAAGCGAAAAACGAAAAATGCAAAACAACAGTGCAAAATTAAAAAAAATTAACTCATTGCTTTACACTTTTCGCTTTGAGTTTTAAGTTTATTTTTATGGCAAAAAAAATAAAAACAATAGTAAAACTGCAAGTTGAGGGAGCAAAGGCAACTCCAGCTCCTCCGGTTGGTACCGCTCTTGGTCCTCACGGAATAAATCTTCAGCAGTTTGTTTTGCAGTTCAACGAAGCAACCAAAGATAAACAGGGTCAGGTTACTCCTGTTGAAATTACTATTTTTGAAGACAGGACTTTTGAATTTAAACTCAAAACTCCGCCTGCGGCCTATTTATTAAGAGTAGCTGCTGGATTAGAAAAAGGTTCGGGAGTGCCGAACAAAACTAAAGTGGGCAAGGTAACAAAAGCGCAAGTTAAAGAAATTGCTGAACAAAAAATGGTTGACCTAAATGCCAACGATGTAGATGGGGCTATGAAAATTATCGAAGGCACTGCCCGCTCTATGGGGATTGAAGTAAAATAAAGTTAAATCAAAAAATCACCGACTCGGTGATTT
>CAZZGH010000042.1:0-5752 GCA_964653875.1 uncultured Candidatus Saccharibacteria bacterium | reverse complement strand
TATATGCAGTAACTTCCATTCCGTTAGTCAGGCGGACTCTGGCGATTTTTCTCAAGGCAGAGTTCGGTTTTTTAGGAGTAGTTGTCCTGACCGATAAACAAACTCCCCTCTTAAATGGGGCAGGGTAATAGACCGGTCGGTTCTTTAAAGAATTAAATCCATAAATCAAAGCCGGCGATTTTGTTTTCGCTCTGGTAACTTTTCTGGGACTTTTAAGCAATTGTCTAAAGGTAGGCATTTAAAAAAGACCCTTGGGTCTTATTGAGTATATCAAATAATTGAGCGACCTGTCAATTAAAACAATTGTTCACACAACCTCCATGCATGCTACGTAGAACCATTTTAAAAATACTGCTACCAACCGGAATTTACAAATTAATCCCCGTTATGAGTTTGTACAGAACGGAAACCAGCGGCCATATCAGCGGAAAAACAAATATTATGAATACGAACAAAAGAGGCAAACTATATCTATAAAGAAAAACCTTCAGGTTATTGAATTGTGCCGGAAGAAAGGTCATCAAAAGCCAGTGGCCGTCCAACGGCGGTATGGGAAAAAGATTGAAAATAGCCAAGACAAGATTTAGAAGAATTATAAAAGAAAATAATTCGGGTACTAAGGGAGATGTAAATATGTCAGAAGTCAGACGCAGGGTTAATCCGAAAACAAGAGCCAAAACAATATTAGAAGCCGGGCCGGCGAGAGCGACTTTGGCCGGACCGTATTTCTTGTCGTTTAAATTTTGCGGGTTATACGGGACAGGTTTAGCGTAACCAATAATGAACGGGGAGCGAACTAAAAACAACAACAACGGTAAGAGCACCGAACCAAACATGTCCAAATGCTTGAGTGGATTCAAAGTCAGGCGGCCAAGATTCTTGGCGGTCGGATCTCCCAAAGAATCAGCCATCAAGCCATGGCTAACCTCGTGGATAACCACGGAATAAAGCAGGACAACAATATAAAAAATAGGGAGAAGTAAAGCTTCCATTGTCTTGCAATAATAGCAAGATTAAGATATATTATCAATCTATGACAAAGTGTCCACAATGCGGGAAAAAACCGATAATGTCTACAACGCGAGTCTTGCTTCGCGGTCATTATAATCCAACCGCTAAATCAAAGAGATACCCCAACCTCCAGTGGGCTAAAGTTAACGGCAAAAGAATCAAGATTTGTACCGACTGCATAAAAACTCTCAATAAAACGAAATAAAGTGTTCAAAGAAGCACCTCCTGGCCAAAATGCGACAAAACACGACCGACTCTCTGAAGTAGAGGAAAAGGCTTTTTTGTTACTAAAAAACAAGTACGAAAAAGCAGCAATTGATATGGATAAATTTCAGAAAGTTGCCGGCTACGGAGAAGCCCGCGTAAAAAGAGACAAAGAGCGAGCGGAAAGAAAGAAAAGAGAGATCCAAGAATTCGGCACCGGGCCAACCAAAAAAGCCCAACTTTTGGAAGCCCTGCTTACGGAACAAATAGAATTGAGTGACTGGTTTGGCGGAAATACCTATACAATTGTACCTAGTGAATTTGATGACCTATTCCATGGCGTTGACCTCGCCTTGGAAATAGAAGACAAAAATGAAGTAAGACATTTAGCTCTTGGAATTGACGTTACTACTTCACCGATAGCTATCAGCAAAAAACTTAAAATAATAAAAGACCATATCGCTGACGGAACATTAACCGCCATGGAATACTTTCATTCGGAAGACCATAATCCTGATTTTTATGGAACCATGAGTAATATCCCCCAAGTGGTCATCGGAGTTGATGGTAAGACCATTAAAGAGCTTGGGGAATTATGGATGTCAGCTTATGGATTGGGAAAATTAAGAAGAGATTCTAAACAAGGGTCCATGACTCCCGAATCAGAAGAAAGCCAAAGAAGATTTCACAAAGAAGCGCGAGAAAAGCTTGCCGACCATAGAGTTCAAGTGCTCATGTTGGAAGAAATCAAAATGCAATTAGTGGCTTTTTATAAATTTGCAAAAGACAAAGGGCAAAACGAGGTTGCTGAAAAATTTGAATCAACCTTAGGCCTAATTAATTTAATCCTTTCTCAAAAGGAAATCCCGTCAAGCGACGATGTTTTCAAAAATCAAGAAGATTTTGTTTTTCAGTCGCTGACTGAAGCTCTTAATGATTTTGATAATCTGTAAATTTCGGGCCATAGGATAGTGGTAGTCCACGCCCTTGGGGTGGGCGCAGTGGGCGTTCGATTCGCCCTGGCCCGACCAAATAACAAAAAACGCCCATTACAGGTGTTTTTTGTTGGGCCAATCTCTTATTTTGCAAGTCTTCAGCTGTTTACCTAAGGTGGATTCAAAGGGCAATCCCACGGGATTACCATCATTTCAGAATCCCGAGATAATTATTTGTTCTAAAGCTTGGAAACAAAAGAAGGGCCTATCCTTATTATACAATTTTCAATTACCAATTTACAATTTCTAAAAGTGGAAAACTCTAATCAAACATTATACTTTCATCTACCCTTTTATAGCTATATAATTCTTTCTTTGAAAACCAGTGTTTGATTTCACGATTTGCCTCTGGAATAGACCCTGATGCGTGTACAATATTCCGAATAGGCCTCTTGTTAAAATTGCCCAGAGTCGATGAGTCTACCGAAAAATCACCCCGAATAGTCCCTATGTCCGCTTTAAACGGCAAAGTATTGCCAACAATCTTTCTACCCATTTCTACAGCATGCGGGCCTTCAAAAACCATGGCTACAACAGGCGCAGATGAAAGAAATTCAAAATTCCAATTGTTTATCATTTTTCCTATTTTCATGGGGTCATCTGTCCCAAGTACTTTTATGGGGTCGAGCCCTAATTGTTTTAAATTTTCTAAACTCTTATTACCCATGCCCTCCAATTGTTCTTTTGTGGCTAAATAATGTTTTTTTACATGTCCGCTGCTCGGTTTTACCATTTTTAATCCCGCCACCTTAAAACCCCTTGATTCAAATCTTTTTATAATCTCCCCTACTAATCCCCTCTGCATAGCATCGGGCTTTGCTAAAATCAATGTCTGTTCTTTTTGTATTTTGTGTGACATAGTTTTGATCTAAATCTGTATGATATATCATACAGATTTAGTGTTTAAATATTCGAAAACTTTCTCCATCGCTTATCAATCCCATCGTCCCATCTAAGTCAGTACGATAGTACTTTATCCCGGATTTTTCAAGTCTTGATAAAACATCTAGGTGTGGATGTCCGAATTTGTTTTTAGAACCAACCTCTATGAATGCGGCCTGTGGACTGACTTTTTCCAGAAAATCAGCTGTCGTAGAGGTCTTTGATCCATGATGACCGACTTTCAAAATATCAGCATCAATATTATCACCCAACAATTCTTTTTCTATTTTTGACTCAATGTCACCCACCAAAAGAATTTCCGTGTCTTTATAATCCAACATCATTACCACAGAATTATTGTTGGGATTTTTGACAGTTTGTCCTTCCAAAGATTCTTTGGGATAAATTATTTTTAAAAAAACCTCGTTTCCCAAATCAATTACCTTACCGGCAGTTGCTTCTATCTCTTTTGCTTTCTCGTTTTCAACTATATCCTTCCAAGCGGCCATCACGGGAGAATTATAATTCTCTTTGGCTTGCAGTATATTTTTCACTTCGTATCTCTCCAAGACATTTATTAATCCGGCTATATGGTCAGCATGAGGATGGGTTGCCACAACTACATCAATTTCTCGGTCATAAAAAGGCATCACTTCCGCCAATTCCTGAATTACTTTGTTATCAGGCCCGCCATCAATCAAAACTTGATTTCCGTTCGGAGTTTCCACAAACACCGCATCCCCCTGCCCCACATCGAGGAAATAAACTTTGAGCAGACCATCTTTTTGGGAGGCAATGGAGTGGGTGGAAAAAACAAATACAAAGAGGATGAGGAGAATGACGAGGTGAGTTAGGGATAATCTTTTCATTAATTTTATTTAGTACAATCTCAATTAAAAAGTAGCCTTACAGCCCCGATATAATCTTAATTATATTTATCTGATAAGTTGTAATGGCCCAAGCAAAAAAACCAACAACTTGCCCGAGGGGCAAGAATATCATTCCGCCCAATCCGGACATGAAGCTGATAAGCATTGCAGATGGCACAAACGGAAGAACTAAAATATTAGTCGGTAAAGACAACAGCGAAAACTGGTGGAAATAAAAGATTAGTAATGGCGCAACGGCTAACTGAGCAGAAATGGTCATGATTGCTAGTTCTTTGAGTTTCCATAATTCCGGAATTTTTCTAAATTTATTATCCAAAAACGGATAAATATAAAGCAAACCTATTACCGCTAAAAACGATAGTTGAAAACCAATATCAAAAACTAGAGAAAAAGGACTAATATATACCATTGCCGCTCCGGCCAAAATGACGGAGTTTTTTGGATCATAGAGACGACCGTATCCATTTGCAAATGACAGCAACAGCCCCATAATCGATGCGCGAACAACCGAGGAAGAGGCCCCGGTTAAAATGGTAAATAAAACAACAACCGCCACAGAAATCCAAAAAGCGGTTTTCCTTCTGAAAAAATACACCAATAGAGAGAGCACTGCCCATGAAATTATCATTATATTATAGCCGGATATAGCAAGAATGTGTGTCG
This sequence comes from uncultured Candidatus Saccharibacteria bacterium, assembly GCA_964653875.1. GTDB lineage: Bacteria > Patescibacteriota > Minisyncoccia > 2-02-FULL-40-12 > GWA2-44-9 > 2-01-FULL-41-26. Next base: position 1,107 of record CAZZGH010000042.1, on the reverse strand, counting down.
TGCCTGTTTTATTGAAAGCTTCTCTCATCTCCTCTGGAATATTCTGCCTGCTTCCCAGTAAAATACCATTTATGAAAGATGCGTTGGGCTCTGATATTGATCTGTTTACGACAGATTCAAATTTATTTTTAAATCCGAATATTTTTTTATATAAGCCAATCTTACCTGCTTCCCCAAAACCCAAATCTAAACTGCCAATTTCTATTATTTCCGGAAAAGACATGACCGTTCTGATATTCTGCTTCTTTAAATAAGTAATATAATCAATCCCGTTAGAAGTCCGACCAGCTTCAGAGTCATGGTCGGCAGACGATCCCTCAAAGAGGGACGTCTTACTTCTAACGGGACTAACAAAATTTTGAGGGGTTTTTAGGATACCGACAATCGAAAGTTCGTTGCTGAATTTATATTTAGGAAAAGCATTAGTATAAATAAGCATCCGCTCATCAACTGCCAACTTTTTTTCAGAAACAATTAATTCTTTTACCCTAAAAATTAATTGGGACTTATCGCCGTTTACATCGGGCTCCTCATCAACATATCCACTTAACTGAACTGTCATCCCCTTTCCCCCAACTTGAACATCAGCAAACTGATTTAAAATACTATTTGAGAAATTAAAAGAGTTGAATCTAATAATTCCAAAAATAAAAACTAAAAATACTACCCCCGCAAACAAACCTCTTCTTGAGTATGTTTTCTGATAACCAGAAATTGCAATTAAGCCGATCGCAAAAATTAAAAAAACCAGTATCCATATCTGGGATACCGGCAAAAAAGAAGCCACAAAAACTCCGCAAATAAAAGCCAACAAAAGATAAAATAAAATTTGCGACTTGTGCATTTGATTACGATATCAAATTTAAAAAATTAAAAAAGAGCCTCTTGGCTCTTCTGCCTTTAGCCAGCAACAAACCCCAATAACCTAAGAAGAAAATCTAAGTCTTCCGGGGCATGATTTCTAAGCTTTCTAACAGCATCTATTTCGCCTTCGTAATAAGTATATGGATTATTTTTGTGTTTATGATATTCTTCCAAACGCTTTACAATTTCTTCTATCCTATTTGTATATGTTTCTAAATGATAAGTGGGAGCAATTCTTGTCAT
>CAZZGH010000041.1:0-6069 GCA_964653875.1 uncultured Candidatus Saccharibacteria bacterium | reverse complement strand
ACGCCGAGGAGATGAAAAAGAAACTCGAAGAAGCCGGCGGAGTCGTCGAACTCAAGTAAGTAAAACAAAAATCAGACCACTTGGTCTGATTTTTGTTTTACTGCACTTTCCAGACTTTGCCGTCTTTGGAGATAAGATAGATGGCCTCGTCTTGGCCGAGGTATGCTTCTGTGAATGCTTCTTGGCTTGAAACCTTAATGGTCTTGAACAAAGTTCCGGTTGCTTTGCTTATCAAGTAAATCCTGCCCATGTTTTTGTTTATCAAATAAAGATATTGGGAGTCTTTGATTGTGGCTAATACGCTTGAGTCGTCAGGAAGGACAAGAGTATTTATTTCGCTCTGTTTCTCTCCCTTGTAGTATGTTGTCAGAAGGCCGGATTTGTTTAAAATATAAACTTTTCCGTCAACGGTTATCAACAATGGCTCTGGAGGTAATGTCCCGCCTTTGAGCCATTGTACCGCCTCTTTGGGTTTGCCGGAAACATCGGCAATCTTGGAAATTCCGTCAACGGTTATGAAGTAAAGATTGTCTTCGTAAATATCCAAGCTGATTGCTCCGGTTTTTTCCTTTTCAGAAACAAGCAGAGTGGTTTTGTCACTGACACTTTTTGGCAATATTTCGGTAAGAGTAGGAGAGGATTCTACGGCTTGATCTAAGTTGTCTAAGAGCTTAAATATTTCACTTCTAGCATCTTCTGTTTTTTTCGATGAAGTAATCGCACTTATACTCATAACGGAACCAAGCAAAAGTTTTCTTGCACTCAAGAAATCATTCTGGCTGATTTTGGTTTTTGCAAGTTTAACATTGTCTTGAACTTCACTGATTGTGTTAGCCGTCTGTCTTTGGACCGGACTTACAAAAAAGAACGACTTAACAGTCCAAGCACCAATGAGAACTACGACTCCTAATGATACGAAAAATACCGCTTTGTTTTGTTTTTTGGGTAAAAGCATTTTTATTTTTCCGAGAACAATAGCAAAAGGATTATCCTTCTTACCTAATGAAAACTCGGATCTTATTATTCTCGGAAGTTCCGGTGTCCCGCTGCCGATGTTGCTTTGGTATTGAACTGCCGGGACTGGTTTCTGGTGGGACGGCTCAAGATCGGCAGAAGACAACTTTGGCACTGGAGCGGTCAATTTCGGCACTGGGGCGGCTGGTTCTTTAACCCTGTTCAAATTAATATGAACAGCAGCATAGGCAAAATCTACTTTTTCTTCTTTGATGGCGGCTATCTTCTCAAGGAATTGTTCGGTATTGAGTTTAAGGAAACTTTCTTTGATAGCCTTTTCTCTCGCGGGAGTTAATTGTCCCGGGTAGAAAGCCAGGATTTTGTCTCCGTGGGAAATTTTGCCGGAGACGACATGGGAAAATTCTTTTTCTTCCACCCGCTCTTTTGTGAAGAGGTCTATATTATTAAGAATGTCTATCGTCTTGTTATTGCGAGCGAGGAGTATTTTGAATTTGCCTATTTTTGATATATTAATATTTTCGCCGGCAAGGGCAAAGATGCCGATGTTGATTTTAACATCCTTGTTGACGAAGAACTCGTCAACAACGTCGTTGATTTTTTTAAGCGTAGCAGAAAACGCTTCTTTCGGCGAAAGGTTGGGATTTGAGTAATATTCTCGTTTGGCTAAAGAGGCGACCAGATTAGTGACATAAGCGGAATCGGATTCTCCTGTTTTTTCTTCGTGATTTAAATCCGTGAAGTTATCCGTATTCTGCTGAACATTGCCTACTATGTATAAATTACCGAGTTTCCTTTTGATTTCATCAGAGTTGTAATCGTATGAAAAAATATCAAGGTGCCCTCCTTTTTGCCCAGCCCCACTTTTTCCAAAAGTGGGGCTGGGTTTGATAAGGATTTCTTTTTGTGTTGGTTTAAGAAATATTTTCTCCATCTCGTGTGAGGGATTTACTTTTGGGCTTTTTGGTGTAAACTACAGAGATTCCATTATCGGCAACGGACTCTGTCCGGCCGATGGAACCTTTTCCGAAAACGGTTGATATTACTTTCATTCTAATTCACTTCTAATATAAATGTCAAAGGATATACTTGATAACCTGTTCGGCTCAAGAATAAGGGTTAAAATCTTGAAATTCTTATTCCGGAATTATTCGGTTGATTTTACTGTCGGAGATTTGGCGCACAGAATACAAGAAAGTTATGGAGCTACCAAAAAAGAAACGGAATCTCTCTCCAAGTTCCGCTTGATTAAAAAAACAAAAACAGCCAAAATTAAATACTCTTTAAATTCTAGTTTTGAATTTTTTGAGGAACTAAAAGTCCTTATTTTAAAGGCCTCTCCCGCAGAGAAGAACAAGATGGTTTCTAGGATTCTTAAATTGGGCAGGATCAAACTAGCTGTAGTTTCGGGGGTATTTCTGAACAACGAGAAGGGAAATTACGGCAATTCCATAGCCGACCTTTTTATTGTCGGTGATGATATAAATAAAAATAAATTAAGGACATTTTTAAAATCGCTTGAGGCGGAAGTGGGGAGAGAAGTAAAATTAAGCATTATGGAAAAAGAAGAATTTGATTATCGATATGGAATGTTTGATAGATTTGTCCGGGTGCTACTTGAGGGTCCTCACGAAAAGATTATTAATAAATTAGGATTATAATTAAAAAGACCATCTCAAGGGTCGTTAGTTCATTGGTAGAACGTCCGATTCACATTCGGAAGGTGGTAGGTCCGATTCCTACACGGCCCACAAAAATCCCCAATTGGGGATTTAATTTAACAGAATTCGGGGCAGGTCAGCAGTGAGATTTACATCAAGATCTTAACTCCCGACGCAGTAAAAAAACTGATCGGGCATCGGCTTTTAAAGCCGATTTTTCTGTCTGTAAAAGAAGATTAGTTATGCACACTTGCGCAGTAAAAAAGGGGTGCTATACTTGACTTATAAGTGGAGGAAAGTGGATAGAAGTGTTAATAATCACTCCAATCTGTTGATTAACGACATTCAATGTCGTTAATGAAAAATTGTGGATAACTTATGCTGATAGGAGAATATAAGCACAATCTGGATCCTAAGAAACGGCTCGCTATCCCGTCTAAATTCAGAAAAGAGCTTGGGAAAGGAGCGGTACTAACTAAGGGTCTTGATGGCTGTTTGTTTATTTTTCCTTCAAAGAACTGGGCGCCGTTTGCGGAAATGTTGGGGGGATTATCCATAGGCAAGCAGGACACGAGGTCTTTTGCCCGCTTATTCCTTTCAGGCGCGGTGGAAGTGGAATTTGATTCACTGGGAAGAATATTGATACCGGATAATTTAAAGGAGTATGCGAGTTTTAATAAAGAAGTTGTAATAGCAGGATTATTTAACAGGTTAGAAATTTGGGACGAAGCGAAATGGAATAAATATAAAGCTGATTTAGAAAAAAATTCAGATAAAATAGCCGAGAAATTGGGGGAACTCGGATTGATATAAAAATGGCACATACCCCTGTTTTGGTGAAAGAAGTTCTTGAATATTTAAATATTAAAGAGAATGGCAAGATCATTGATGCTACGCTTGATGGAGGAGGACACACCAAAGCGATTTTAGAAAGATTTAAAGATGTAAAAATTTTAGGGATAGAATGGGATCCGGAAATATTTAAAAATTTAAAAATCGACAACGAAAAGTTTATAAAAATTAATGACAGTTATGTAAATTTAAAAAATATAGTTGAGAAATACGGATTCGAACCTGATGGAATATTGTTTGATCTCGGATTATCGTCGTGGCATTACGAAGAAAGCGGGAGGGGATTTTCTTTCAAGCGGAATGAGATGCTGGACATGAGGTTTAATCCCGAAGTTGAGGCAATTAGCGCTGCCGATATCGTGAATAAATACAGCGAGGACGAATTGAGGGAATTGATAAGTTCCTTGGGCGAAGAACAATTTGCCGGAAATATTGCAAAGAACATTGTCCGTACAAGGCGCGAAAAGCCGATTGTTATGACTGACGAGCTTGTGAATGTCATAAGCCGGTCGGTTCCTGAATGGTATAAGCACAGAAAGATAAACTTTGCGACCAAGACATTCCAGGCATTAAGAGTTGCGGTAAATAATGAGTTGGGAAATGTGAGAAGGGGAATGGAAGCTGCAATAGATGTATTAAGACCCGGAGGAAGATTGGTAGTTATATCGTTCCAAGGGTTGGAAGACAAGATGGTTAAAGAAGTTTTCAAAGAAAAATTCAAAGAAGGAATTATCAAATTCGTAGTAAAGGGCACAATAAGACCGGCATGGGAGGAACAGAAAGCGAATCCTCGCAGCAGAAGCGCAAAGATGAAGGTTATTCAGAAGCTAAAAGCTAAAAACTAAAAACTAATGAGGGATGGGAAGGAATGCCCTAACCCCAAAATAGTGGCAGTAACCAATCATGCATCCGTGTCTACCGGCAGGCAGGCTGTCAAAAAATTAAAGCACAACCCCATAAGCACGATTTTTATAGTTAACATGATAATCATGTTGGTTGTCGGGCTTTTGGCAATTTATTACGTAATTCAAGCTAACGTAATTGCATCCAGCAATTATAAAATAAGTCTATTGAGCCAAGAGCTCGAATCGTTAAATGAAGTTCACAGTTCTTTAATTGCCCAAAAAACGGCAATTGAAGATCCGGCAAAGGTTCTTGATTTTGCTTTAAGCTACAATATGGTGGAAGCAAAAAATGCGGTCTATTTTTTTGAAAACGGGGACATGGCTTTAAGGCCATAAGCCGTGTAATATAAACAGGAATTGCCTCTAGCCATGAAAAGCCATGATAATTTTCGCGTAAATTTATTTTTTGTCCTTATCTTAATTGTTTCAAGCCTGATTTTGTACAGGCTTTTTATTTTATCTTATATCCGACATTCTGTTTATTACCGGACCGCAACGGCTCAAAAAGAGAATATCACTAATGTTTTGGCCAGGGGCAATATATATTTGAAAGATCTAGCGTCAAATAATTTATTTCTTGCTGCTACTAATAAGAAATTTCCGTTAGCTTATATTATTCCAGCCAAAGTTGATTGGGGAACCGATGAAGGAAAAATGTCTCAAATAGCCGATATTTTAAAAATAGATAAAAGCTTGATTTCACAAACGGTTCAGTCTGGGCAAAATTCTTATAAAGTTCTGGCCAGGCGGCTTGATCTTAATCAGGTTGAAGAGATAAAGAAGCTTAGTTTCAAAGGATTGGGCATTTCATATGAAACGGACAGGTTTTATCCGGGGCAGGAATTGGCGTCCAATGTTGTGGGGTTTTTGGGCTATGATTTAAATGGCCGCTCGGGTCAATACGGGGTTGAATCATATTACGATGATGACTTATTCGGCAAATCGACTGAAAAAACTGCCAGCACCACGGGATTTATTAATTTTATCAAAAATTTTATTTCCGGCAACCTCAATACAGGCAAGACCTGTTCTACAGGTCTTGCCTGTAGGAGTGATGGTGCATTTAATCGGCCATCTGATGTTGTTTTGACTATAGACAAAAATATTCAGGCCTATGCCGAAGAAAAACTCGAAAACATATTGAAAAAATGGAACGCTCAAGGTGGAACAATTATTATCCAAGATCCAAGCACTGGCAGGATATTGGCCATGGCTGACAAGCCAACTTTTAATCCTAATAATTATAGTAATTATCAGCCCGGCCTGTTTTTAAATAAAAGTGTGCAGGAGGTTTTCGAACCCGGTTCTTCTTACAAACCGATAACCATGTCTATGGGGTTGGATTTAGGCAAAGTTACTTCTCAAACGACATTTACCGATTCGGGTTTTGTAAAAGCCGCAGAATATACAATACATAATTTCAGTAACAAAGTTTTCGGTTTTCAGACGATGTCTCAAGTCTTGGAGAAGTCCATAAACACCGGAGCAATGTTTGTAGAAAATCTTGTGGGTGATGATAATTTTCTCAATTATTCAATAAATTTCGGATTTGGACAAAAAACAGGCATAGATTTGCCGGGCGAGGTTAATGGCGACATTACCAACCTTTACAGTGGAAGAAAGATTAATTATCTGACCGCATCATTCGGGCAAGGGGTTGCGGTTACGCCAATCCAACT
>CAZZGH010000040.1:0-6334 GCA_964653875.1 uncultured Candidatus Saccharibacteria bacterium | reverse complement strand
TTGGTGCGCGCTGTAGGATTCGAAATTAATTTTGTTGAGCAACAACCCTCTCGGTGATTGCTTCTATCCAAGCTAACATTTTTAAGAATAAATCCGTAGAGCCGATTTGTATAGAGAAAGTTCCATAGGGGAGAGTGTCTCGTGTGTTTTTACTGGCCTTACTTATAATTTTTGTAGTTTTGTAAAATTGAGATAGGGGAATTCCAGAGATTAATGACCAATATTTTTCCGCTGCCAGTGAATTTAGATGAGCATGTAGGTTTATATGAGCCCGAAACTTTTCATCAGGAATTTTACAGACATTTTTTAAAAAAATCATCATGATCCTTATCATACGAGGATCGCTATTCCAGAAATTAAACGAACGATTTTTTTGACTTTTGCCACCCTCTGCCCAGTATAGAGCTGTGCCAAAAATCTTTAGTGTTTCGGTATCCATCGGTTTGGTTGGTATATCTTTTTTATGTATTTCCATTATGGCCCGTCGGCGCGCATTCTCATTTCTTAATCTTGTTTCAACTCTCTTTTTTATAACTTCTTGTACGTGGGCTTTGTGATGGAGAAAGACATGTTGCGCCTTAGTCATTTTCACATCTCGTACCCATGTGCTGGCGCTACTCTTGGAAATATTTAAAACAGCGACAATTTGGTTAAGAGAAAATCCTTTATGTCTTAAGTGTCTAGCCTGTATTTGTTCTTTTTCTTTTGATTTCATAAAGACTATTGAGTGTATCTTATCATTAATATAACTTATCGGTACAGATTTTGAAAGTTCATAACTTTTGTGCGCGGTGCAGGGCTCGAACCTGCGACCTTCCGGATGTAAGCCGGGCGCTCTACCAACTGAGCTAACCGCGCAATGTGCGCCCGCTTGGGATCGAGCCAAGGACCTCGTCATTATAAGTGACGCGCTCTACCACTGAGCTACGGGCGCAGATAAAACTAAGTATTATCTTACGCTTTTTAAGCGCTTTTTTCCAGAGTTTGAACTCTTCCATAAGCAAGGCTTATGGAAGCAAGTTTATCTGACGAGAGCGTAAAAATCTTTTTGTTCCAAAGTTTCTTTGCTGATTAATTCTTTAGCGATTTTGTGGAGGACAGTTATTTTCTGGGTGAGAACCTTTTTAGCGGAGATGAGCCCTTTTGTTATCAGTTTTTTAATTTCTTCGTCAATTTGGAACGCAATCGTTTCAGAATAATTTTTGTTGCTTGAGATTTCTTTGCCCAAAAAAACCAACTCCTCTTTTTCTCCAAAAGTTATCGGTCCCAAATTGTCCGACATTCCATATTGGGTTATCATCCGGCGGGCAAGATCGGAGGCTACTTTCAAATCATTTGAAGCACCCGTAGTTGTGTCTTTGAATATTATTTTTTCTGCCACAAATCCACCCAGCAAAACGGCTAATTCGGATTCAAATTCAGAGCGAGAACGAAGGTGCTTATCTTCGGTCGGTAGTTTTAAAGTGTATCCGCCGGCTCTTCCACGCGAGACAATCGAAACCTTATGGACGGGGTCGGTATAGGGAAGAGAAGACGCCACCAGAGCATGACCGGCTTCGTGATAAGCGGTTATTTCTTTTTCTTTTTTAGAAAATATGTGGCTACGCCTTTCCGGACCTAAAAGCACTTTTTCAATGGCTTCAAAAAGATTATTTTGGGTTATTTCTTTTTGGTTATTTCTCGCGGCAAGGATTGCGGCTTCGTTTATTAAATTTGCTAGATCCGCTCCCGATAGTCCTGGAGTTCTTTCGGCAACTAGTTTAAGATTTACATTTTTTGCAAGAGGTTTTTCCAAGGCATGTATTTTCAATATATCTTCACGGTCTTTCATTGAGGGTTCATCCAAAATTATCCGTCTATCAAAACGACCTGGACGAAGCAGAGCAGGGTCAAGAATGTCAGGACGGTTGGTTGCGGCCATGACGATTACGGCGGCATCGGTATCAAAGCCGTCCATCTCAACCAAAATTTGGTTTAATGTCTGTTCTCTTTCGTCGTGTCCGCCTCCGAGACCCGCTCCGCGGTGTCTGCCTACAGCGTCAATCTCATCGATAAATACGATTGCCGGCGCGGTTTTTTTGGCCAACTCAAACATGTCTCTAACCCGGTTGGCGCCGACCCCGACAAACATTTCAACGAATTCAGAACCAGAAACAAAATAAAAAGGAACACGGGCTTCGCTTGCTACTGCTTTGGCGAGTAGTGTTTTCCCTGTCCCGGGAGAGCCGACCAACAAAATGCCTCTTGGGATTCTAGCGCCGAGTTTGTGGAATTTTTTCGGGTCTTTCAAGAATTCTACAACTTCTGATATTTCTTCTTTGGCCTCAATCAGTCCGGCAACATCTTTGAAGGTGATTTGTTTTTTACCGTTTTTTAAGCCGGCCAAACGGGCTTTAGATTTGCCGAAAGAAAAGGCTTGCATTGAACCTTTCTGGGCTTTGTTGAACATGTACCAAAAGATGAAAACTATTAAAAGAAACGGCAAAACTATCGGAAGGATGGAAGAGAGAATCGCTTCCACTGTTCCGGTTTCGTCTTTGATCTGAATATTTAAGGCCGAGAGTTTATCTTTGTCAGCCCCTAAGTTTATCAATGTCTCAAAAGCCGAAACCCCGGCCTCTTTTTGAGAAACAAGCTTCTTGCCTGCCTGACCGGTAGGCAGGTCGCCGTCTTTCAGAATTATCTCCAGATTATCTCCTTTTACGGTTATTTCTTTGACTTGTCCGTCATTTATTTTAGCCACTAATTCTGAAACCGAAACTTCGCCGGCTTTTTCAAGGGGGGATTGAAAAACCATAACTAACCCTGCCGCAGTGAGCAGTATCAAGAAAACTATTGAAATATATTTTGTGAATTGCTTGAACATTATTTAAAGTTGAGTATATCTGAAGTTTTAAGTTTTTTCAATCTGGGAATGGGTAGAATAAATTAGCGCTGCCTTTTGGGCAGCGCTTGTATGTTTAGGCCTGGGCTTTTATTCATGGTCCGGCGGAAGAACAAAAATATCCAGCAGGCCCCTTGTCGCAATATCGGCCATCGCTGCTTTGAGGCAATGACGGTGTGGGGCGATCCAGTTTTTGACAGCCTCTCCGTCAACGAAGTCTTCGGGGCTGAAGACCATCGACTCAATAGCGTGGTAGAGTCTCTGAAGATGACTGAAATATATACCATCTGGGTTTTTGCTACCGCCGCCTTTATCTTGGGCCACGGGCATTTCAAAGACCTGCCCAAGAGGAATCCACGGGTCAACAGTACTATCAATTTCGTCGGACTCTTTCACTCTGCGCATAGATTCGGAAGCTTCAATGAGAAAAACATGAATTTCATTGGGGGTAAGTTGACCACCTACTCTAATCTGCTTATTTATCACGAACAACTTACCGATGATCTTTTTCACCGAACAACCCGACTCATCTTCCGTTTCTCTTTTCACGGCATGAGTCATTGCTTCTTTGCTCTCAAGTTGCCCGGTTGGCAATCCGAACCCTCCAGGTTTGCCCTCCTTACTTTTGCGAGAAGGTTTCCTGTTTTTTACCAATAGAACCCTAATTTCGTCAGCCTTTGATTTTGATGGATCTGAAGTGACGAAGTCAAAATCAAAGGCAATAGCCGAAATAGTAAGGATAGGTTTTAAGGCCTCTTCTTTAGAATTAACTGTCCCCGCTTCTTCAAAGAACTGATCTGTCTGGCCGGTCTCCATGAGAGACCCCCCTTCTTGTATAGATTATTGCACAAAAAAAGCTCCATGTCAAATAACATGGAGCCGGGGCTTGGTATCCCCAAATTATAATTCAAACAAATAGAGGTGGCGTGCCCAATTGATTTGAGGACACTTCTCTCCCAACTTGGCACGCAGAGCCGAATCCAGTCCCCTAAACCCGTCCTCGGTACAGTGTTTTACAAAGACTACATCGGGATTCAGGCCGACTGCCAGTTCGACCAACTCTTTCCGATAAGAGTGAGCCGAGTAGTTAAAGTGGTGACCGGAGCAACGAACGTTGACCGGCAGTTTGGTCATGTGGAAATTCCTGTCCATTGTATTCATTACAATCGTATGACCTGGTCCGAGAGGCTTGTCCTTGACCTCAAAGAATTCCTTCATGGCCGATCCGTCAAAGCGGTGACCAGTGGAAATCAACACATTTTCCGGAACTGGAAGCATTTGGATCGCGAAATCCACCCCGGCTCCCTGATCCAAAGTTGCTGACGAGGTTACGACCGGGCGGAATTCGTACTTGCCATGGGCGGCATTGCGAAGCTGCACTTCGTAGTCATCGCCGTTCCGGATCATCATAACAGTTCCGTCTTTAAGCCACTTGTCCACGAGGGCCGGTTCGATCTCGGCCTTCAGAGTTTTTCTTACTCCGCCGGCTACAAAAACTTTGAAGCCGAGCCGGACAAGTTTTGCAACAATATTCGGTCCGCGATTGACCATAAAAACCGGGAAGAGTGCATTGCCGTTCTTTCGTTTCGTTTCTTCCAAAACCGCCTTTAATCGGGTATCCATTTCTTCTTGGCTTTCTTCCTGGTCGCGGTTGCCGTAAGTGGCTTCTTCGATCAGAATAATTCGCCGGCACTTTCTGAATTCAGCCATAGCCAAGAAACTTTCGCTTAACATCTTCACGCCTCGCGTCAGCTCCTGATCATGGCCGCTCATATCGCCTGTGAAGACAATCCCATCGCCATCGGGTGTCTTTACGGCAGAAATGAAAGCACCTGAAGTGTGGCCCGAGAAGGTGAATCCGAATTCCCAGCCCGGCCAATCCTCAAACGTGATCCACTCATCTTCTTCGTCTGTATTCACGATTTCGTAAAAACCGGCCTCGGCTCGAAACAAGAATGTAGCAACATCCTCTTCGGTAAACTCGGCTTTCGGCGCCGGTAATCCGGCAAGATATGCCTTCTTAGCCTCTTTCTTCTGGATAGACAAGGAATCCGCCAAAACAATTTTTAGCTCTTCCAATGTCTTTACCGAAAAGAAGATCCGCGACTCTTCGTGCGCCAGAACAGTCGGCACGATTTGTGCAATATGATCCCAATGGACGTGGGTAAAAATCATCCAGTCGATGTAGATCCCTTCAAGATTTCCACCAACTGCGTAAGTTGTAACCTTGTTGGGCCCACTACCCTCAAAAGTGGCTCCGCGGTCAACGAGACCGGTTTTTCCGCACTTGCGGACAAGCAAACTGCTGGAACCGATGCCTTTCTGCTCGCCCAGCTCTACGATAAAATCTTTCCCGCTGGCCAAATGGCCAGCCAAATCCTCATACCTTACTACCTGCATGGCTCTCCGTCCTTTCTTTTTCTTATTCAATTGTAGAAGAGCTCACCAATGGTATTAGTTATAAGTTAAAAGCTATTAGCTAATAACATTGGCGAATTCTCCGGATATTCGGTACTGGCCATATAATACACCAAAACCATATTTTAGTCAAATTTATAGACTTACCCCTCCCCATTTTCGACCTACTTGCTTACAACTTCGTCTTCTACAGAGATTCTATGGGCTGGCTAAAGCACAGCCCACAAGAAACTTCTCCGAGAACGGACAAATCCTTAAATTAACCCTCAATTTGCTTAACAAATTTTAGCATCCGTTTGCCCCAGCTCTTTCTTGAAGATTAGAAAGAGCTAGGTTTTCCGGCTAAAATTTGTTATTTAAGCAAATTATCAATCAATTTATCTCGGAGTGGTTTCCTGACCGTGCTTTAGCCGGTCAAGGAACTCTGTAGCATTGTGTTAGCCTTGAAACCAATCGGTCTGAAATAGGCAGGGGTTTCGCTATTAATTAATAAAGCGACCGCCCCATCTCAATTTATCAAGCGAAAGGCCATATGCCTTCAGAGAACGACCCGCAGGCGCTTGGGCTTTAGTTTACTAGGACCGTCCTAGTAATTTTAGGACTAGTTCGCATATTTACTCATTAGACCCCTATTTTGTTTAACCCATTGCTTCGTGGAGTGCTATCAAAGAGGTTGACGATGGGGGCTATTATATTCCAGCTATATCCCCATCTGAATCACTAAGTCGAAGCGATACGGTAACATAAAGAGCATCCGAATTAGCAAAGAACAAATTAGCGAAGCGCTCTTGTTCTTTGCGTTAATGAGGATGCCTTTTGTTCGTATCGCGGAGATGTGATGAAGATGGGGGTTGGATGGAATAAGGAAATGGGGTGGTAGCTTAATTATTTTTAGACAACAAAAAACACCCCGGGGGAGGAAGAGAGAACATACGTCTCTCTCCTCCCCAAGGATGTTGTGCAGTACGGACTGGGGAGACTACTCGTCGCCCCAGTTCCGCGGCTGACGCCGCGCCTGGCCTCGCGGGGTCT
>CAZZGH010000039.1:0-6437 GCA_964653875.1 uncultured Candidatus Saccharibacteria bacterium | reverse complement strand
TATTAAAATGGTAGTCGTAAGAATAAATTTCAAGGTCAAAATATTTTCTAAAGCCGTATTTATTTTCAAGATATTCAACCCTACTTTTTATGTTCCCAGAAAAAATAAAAAGTTTATATTTTCCATGAAGTTTTCTAACCAAATTAAAAATATCTTCGTCAAGAATATAGCCGTCATACCAATAGTCCTTAATCGTGCTGGCACTGTATCCTTCTGGGAGTTGTTGTTGCACAAATCCCCAAAAATCTTCATCGGTAATAAGACCCGCTCTCAAATCACGGCTTTTGGGAGACGTAAGGGTACTACGGACTATTTCTTTATCGTAATTTTTTTCCGTGAACAATTTTTCAACGGCGACAGATTTTCCCTCTCTGAAAAGTACTCCGCCCAAATCAAAAACAATTGCCTTAATATTAGAAGAATTTATATTCATCATTCGATTAAAAAATTTCTTTTGCCCTTATTGATAAATATATTTCTTTTTCGCCCCAAAAAGCCTCTTCAAAGTTGCCAATCTGGCGGGGACGATTGCCGGAACTTTGAACCAAAACGGTTCGAATTCGAGGATCTTGATAAAAGTATACAGGAATTGAGAGCTATGTATAAAGTCCACCCCGAATGGTTTGAGGTGCCCAAACCGAAATCGGATAAAGGTAAGAGCGAGGTTGATTATTCAGTCTGATGATAATTGCACCTACGGTTGCGTTATCTGAAAGGCCATCAAGGTCAAGAAGATTTCCTTGCCTTTGTCCGAAGGGTGCATAAATTTGTATCCGAAGATGGTGTCAGAACCTTTGAGCTCTGATGTGGAATGAATATATTCGGCTTTGTAGTTTTTGTGTGACTTTATTGCTTGCACGGCTTTTCCTAGAACCTCCGAAAGGTCTGGCTGCTTACTGAAAAGCAATATAGCGGTTTTTGTGTCTCTCCATGTAACGTATCCCAAAAGTTGGTCAACTCCTTCGCCCATTTTTTTCTGACCTTTCCAGAACTTACATTCAGCGATAAAAGCATTCTCACCCTTGTGTCGAATGAGAATATCGGTTTTGCCTGCGCCGTTAAAGGTCTCGCCCGTGGCGGTACCTTTGTAGTGTCCATTAAGCTGAATCAAGAAGAAATCTCGAATCTCTTCTTCGGTTATCTTCGCAAATGTACTTGGACTTCGTTCCATCGCCAACGCCATGTCTTTAATTATGGTAAGAATATTTTCATATTCCTCCGCTGCCAGCGTAGGTTCAGGGACATAGGTTTTAATCTCTGATTTTGGTTTTTCAATAATCTTTGGCTTCCTTTGTATTTCAGGAATAGTATACGTTTTGGGAACGCTGTCATGCATTCGTATCGGAATTTTTAAACTTTGAATCACGCTCTGGTTTTTTGAGGCACCATCTTTTCGTTTATTCAGTTGCTCTCGAATAGTGCTTGGGAGTTGAGCATTAAATTGCATTATTTCAGTATTCAATCGAGCAGCGTTTGTTTCTACTATGCGTATGTCCTCATTCGCATGTTTTTCAAGGTCGAGGTTTTCTGATGCTTGTATTCGATAAGGAAACACTACATCTCTTCCTTGAATACGAGCGTTGAACTCGCGGCCTACCCAATGAGTCCGCGAACTGGGCTGTACGTTGAATAGTGATGCATCACCCTCAAAAGGTACATGCACTGAAAAGTTAATATAGCTCGCATTAGCAGTGTAGTACTCTGGCTCACTCCACGTCCTATCCACTCTGCGCTCTTGGGCATTTTCTTCACGCGGCGCTTCGGGAAGATATTTTTCTGCACTTTTTATCACTAACGGGTGGAGCGTATATTGCTCTTCAAAATAGGAAACTAATTCTTCTATCGGAGTATTTAAAATTGTTGCAGCATCGTAACTATGAATTGCTGCGACTACACTTTGTCCACGACCCTGAAAGAAGTCGTGAGAGGATTGACCATCGAATAGTTCGCCACGTCCATACATACTTACAATTTCGTTATTTCAGACTGTTTTATCCTCACCTTCTCTGTCATCGCTCGTGGACTTACATAACCGAGGGCATCCACATCGGGGTTGTAAAGTTCGACCATGTCCAAATCAGGGCGTTCAAAAACTCGAGCGCCTTTCATGACCTTACCTTCCTGTAGAGATTTCTTAAGTTCTTCATACTGGCTTTCTTCCAAAACAAAATCCACATCACCTACATGATGCCGATACGGATCAGGCTTTCGGATATAAAGATATGTATAAGTCGTTTCAGGTACGTCACCTTTAGCTGGGATAACTATCGGTTTATAGAGGCGGAAGTATTTCTGATTCAGATTATCCGAGTCTTCAGTAAGTTGCTTTCGTAATTCGATTAAAGATTTATATTCTTCATCGTAGTGGCAGAAAACGCCCATGTTGCCGGCGACTGGCAAGTACGTACTGAATGCCTGCTTACACAACTCGAAACAGGCGAAGTGAACATGGGTTATCGCCTCGAGTAACTCGCTTTCATTTTTAATTGGACTAAAGCGGTACAGTTTCATATTTATTGATCGCAACTTGTCGAAATAGCCTTATTCTACTTCGGTTCAAAGTTGCCAATCTGGCGGGCCACTTGGGTTAAGTACTCAAGGACACAAGGCAGTATAAGGCTTTTTCGGCTCTCCGAACAGGTTTGGATTTGAGGCACATGGGTTGGGATACTAGAAAAAAATCAACACAATTCCCGCAATAGTCCCGATAATTAAAATTCCTTCAATAAATGATCTGATTATTCTATTGGGGATACAGCGAACTAAGATAGATGCGGTGTCATCAATTTCTTTTTGAAGAATAAATACCTTTTCTTCAGAATATCATTTTCATCCATTATGCTCTGAATGGATCTTCCGTTTGGAAGGGTCGCTCCCCGAAAATCAATCTCTCTTTTTAGTTTTCCGTCTGGGCCAACTGTGGCGGTTATCTTCATATTGCTTTTGGCGCATGGGTTGAAACCTAAAGTTTACCGGCGCGGACCTCTCTTCTAACGAGTGCATTAAATGAAGACGAAGATTCCATTTCTCTTTTGTATTCTCCCGAGCCCTTGCCCGCCCTTTTTTCAATATAAATATTAACTCGGTCTTTCAATTCAAACGGGAGCGGCCGGTCGTCTCCACTGCTTTGACTGTTATCATTTGGATCTCCATAGACTGGATGAAATTTACAAACCATAGCAACCGCCTCTTTGGGGTCAGAGGCCATTCCCGATTCCAAAAGCCCCAATACCGCTTGTGACTTTACGATCGTATCTTGCGCCAATATCATACGTCTTTCCACGTCATTCAAATTCCACCATTTTTCTATATCCTCTAAAGTTATTCCCTCGTTCTTCGGCATTCCTTCTCTAATAGCTTGAGCGAATTTTTGTATACGCAGATCGTTCGTTTCGACATTTCCCACAATGATACTCCCTATATTTTTTGGAAGAAAATAATTCCCGCTTTTTCTAGATTCCTCGATTGCCTCATCAAGCATTTCTTCTGTCATTTTTTCTAGCTGAGAAGAAGGAATGCTATTTTTTGAATTCATCTGAATATATAAATCAAGGAGTGCTTTCTCGACATTATTATATTTTGAATAATCAAGCGGTCCCATAAAATTAATATTTGTAATTGATTTTAATTGTTGCTTTCTCAGGTTATGCCGATAAAAAGTTGTCAATGCGGGGACGATGACCTGAAATTAGAACCAAAACGGCTTAATTTCAGGAGCGTTGATAAAATTGTACGTGATTTAAGGCGAATCTATAAAGAAAACCCTACTTTGTTTGATATCCCTGCTTTTGCCCAAAAACAATATTAGCTACTTGCACCACATCTTTATCTGACAGTTTTGAACCTTCAAGACGAGTGGAAGCACCGGCAGAAGCTATAAGAGTGGCACGGCGAAGTTCCGCCAGACGTTCTGGAGAGATACCGAGATTCTTGTTTATGTCTTTAAGCTTTGTCATAAGTATTTATTTCTCTAGTATTTGAAGTGCTCTTGCAATTGTCTCATCGACAGTTAAGTGTGTGCTATCAATCTTAGTACTTTCAACAAAATCAATTGATGATACCCAGTCCTTCTCTGAAAGAGCTTGTGATAGTGTTTCTGGCAACTTCATCTTGTGAAATTGTTTTCTGGATTCTTCCGTGACTCGCTGTAACAGCTCCTCCTTTTCACAGTAGATTTGTATAAATACTACTTCACCGCCATTAGAGGTAACAGTTTTGATAAGTTGCTTAATAAAGTCATCATCTGTTCCTTTGGCATAAACAAAAGTAAAAATAACGCCAGGAATGTTCTCCTTCGCAGCCTGCTCAAAAATATCCAGGCGAATCTTTTGACTTAACCGGAAAAAATCTGGTGTTCCAAAAGTAAAAATTGTTTTGAGCAAATCTACTGTTAAGTGGTTATGGAAAAGTTTATAACCAGTCTTTTCAGATAAGGCTTTAGCGATTGTATATTTGCCTGCTGCTGGCGGGCCATATAAGACGATTAATTTCATATAGTTCGAATCCCTTCAGGGTTCTTACATTTTACTACTTTTCAGTTTTAGAAAGTAGCTTAAAACAAGTGTATTTTAATGCTCACTTTCCAAAACTACTGGCGGAGACGGGAGGATTCGAACCTCCGATACCCTTTCGGGTATAGCAGTTTTCGAGACTGCCCGATTCAACCGCTCACGCACGTCTCCATTCGCGTATTCTATCTCATTTTTGGCTAATTTTCAATGTATTGCCGATCTCTATAGTATTATTGTAGAGTAAGTCAGACCCAATGCGAGAGTTAGTATGAAAAAAGAAGGTTTGGTCCTTGTAACCGACGTCAAACCAAGAGAATTTATTTATCCAGGTCACCTAGTTTTTGTGCCAGGAGTAGACTTACCTCCCGAATTAAAATTATGGGAGGAGGGATTTGACGACTGGTGGGAAAGATATGGACCATCTGCCATCTCGGTAGCTGAAGAAAATCTTCCTCTTGCAAGAGCTCTTGCCTTGTTGGCCTGGGAAGCCGATAAACGCAAGGATAGAGATAAGGTCCTTGAGTTGCGCGACGGCCTTCGCACTCTTCAGTATCCTGACTCAGAAAAAAGAAATGGCAAACAAAACTGGTCTCATATACTGGTGCAAATGCCGGAAGATATAGGAGGGCCGAAGAAAAAGGATATAAAAAATATTCTTTCGGCCAGATACCGAGGAAAGGTACTGGAGGCTATGTGCGGTTTCAATTCCTATCTTTGCCCTGCAAAGGATAGAGAAGTAATTGCGCTTGATTTTTGCCGGGCAGCTTTAGAAAGGTATCTTTACCCGGAAAGGATTCGCATTCTTTTTGATCTTAATGGTGTCCAGCAAAAACAGGGAATTCCATTTTTGGAGGATGAAGAATTTGACGCCATCGTAATCTGCTTTGGTTTTGATTATCTTGATCATCCGGTTTGGGTATTTCGGGAATTCAGAAGAATCCTTAAGCCGTCCGGATGCTTGATATTAGTTGAAGATCCCTGCCAAGGCTATGGCGACCTAGTAAAACGCTGGTTTCACCCCAAATCCTGCTTAAATTTTCTGCATTATGCGGGATTTGAAAAGATTAAGATTGAAATTCTGCCGGTTATATATGGAAAGAACGAAGCTTCCAGTAGGAAATATTTTTTAGTGGAAGCAGCTAAGGGCTAAAAGCCCTTTTTAATTTGCTTACTTTATGGTATAATTTCGTTCATGGCAGAAAGGCGCATTATTGATCTTAGAAATAGGAATGTTATTGAAGCCGAAGGGGAAATGAAAAAGCCGGCGCTGACCAGGCACGAGGAAATTTCTTTTTCCTGGAAAGCCAAGGAATACGAGCGCAAATTCCGCAGCACCTCCTGGCATCTGGCTATCGGCGGCTTGGCTACGGCTCTGGTGGTAATAGGAATTTTTTCCGGCAGTTATTTTTTTATTTTGTTTGTCGCGCTCGCCTACGCGGTGTTTATGATGTATGAAAAAAAGATGCCGGCCGAAATGGATTTTTCCGTTTCCGGGGAGGGAGTGAAGATAGGCCGGTCTTTGCACCGATTTTCCGAGCTTAAATCCTTTTGGATTTTTCCGGATTCCGAGCCGCAGGAGCTTTCTTTGGAAACCAGCAGAACCCTTTCGCCTTATCTGCGCCTGCCTTTAAAGAAAGTTGATCCGGAACAAATCCGCCAATTTTTAAAGAATTTTTTACCCGAAAAAGAGCATAAAGAATTTATCACCGATCAGATAGAAAAAAGTTTGTAGAATTTGCCCTCGTCGTTCAACGGATAGGACGCGAGCTTGCGGAGCTTGAAATAGGGGTTCGATTCCTCTCGAGGGCACCACGTAGGAAAAGTCAATGCCTCGCGGCGCGTTCCGCGCCGCTCGGCTACCAAATTGTACAGAGTTTTCGGGGCAAAAAGAAATTCCCGATTCCGTAAAATATGGTTCGAGCCGAT
>CAZZGH010000038.1:0-6720 GCA_964653875.1 uncultured Candidatus Saccharibacteria bacterium | reverse complement strand
GGCCTTAAAGAATTTAGGCCAGGCACGCACAGAAGTTTTTAGTATTCGTACATTGAGAGCTGCGCATCAACCTGCTTCATAATTTCCAATGCCACCGAAACTACGATAAGAATAGAGGTACCGCCGACCGTGAATGTAGTAATGCCAGTTGCGCCCTGAACAATATTCGGCAAAACAGCTATCAATCCAAGAAATATCGCTCCAACGAGAGTAACCCTGTTTAAGAGATGGTTTAAAAATTGAGCCGTCATCGGACCCGGTCTGATACCCGGAATATATCCCCCTTGTTTCTGGATATTTTCGGAGATTGATTTGGGATCAAAAGTGACTGCGGTATAGAAATAGGTAAACAAAACAACTAAGAAGAAGTAGGAAATGGAATACCAAAGCTGATTCTGAACAAAATTAGTAAAGAAAGCGGCAACCCTGGAAATAACCGGGATACTGGAACCGGCAAAAAAATTAGCAATCATGCCCGGAAAAAGCAAAAGCGACAATGCGAAAATTATAGGTATTACTCCGGCATTATTAACTCTCATCGGCAGATAAGTGGAAACGCCGCCGTACATTTTCATTCCTCTGACACGCCTTGCATAATTAATTGGGATATTCCTCTGGGCTTCGGAAATATAAATAACTCCCACAATGACCACCAAAGCAACAACTACAAAACCAAGGTAGGTAAATAACTGACTCGCATCAAAAGTAAAAAGTGTTTGTTGTATAGCCGAAGGAAATCCAGCCACAATACCGGCAAGAATCAGAAGAGAAACCCCATTGCCAAGATTTTTTTCGGATATTAATTCTCCCAGCCACATAAGGAATACGCTTCCAGCAATAATAACCAAAATGGCTGTGGCCCAATCAATCAAACCAAGTTGGCCGATAATATTCTGCCTCGCCAATAACACTAAAAACCCATAGCCCTGAAGAGCAGCCAAAGGAACAGTCAAAAGACGGGAATACTGATTGAATTTCATCCTGCCGGCTTCACCTTCATATTTATACATCTGCTCCAAACCCGGAAAGATCATGGTTAGGAGCTGCATGATAATAGAGCCCGTAATGTAAGGCCCCAAACCAAGCATCGCAATGGAAAGAGTAGACAATGAGCCGCCGGTAAACGAACTGATCAGCCCAAAAAATTGGTTTTGAGCAAAAAAATCTTTTAACTGCGATGTATCAACAGCCGGAATGGGGATACTAGAGACCAGTCTTGAAACAGCCAACAAGAAAAAAATAAACAAAACCTTGTTCCTTAAATCCGGCCTTTTGAATATTTGTAATATTTTATTCATTGATCGTACTGCCTGACTTTAATATTTTCTCACGAGCTGATTTGGAAAATTGAAAGCCCCTGAATTGCAGCTTTTTTTTGAGCTGACCTTCACCAAGAACTTTGACCTCGTCATGAGACAAAAATTCTGGAGTAACCTCCTGGCCATCTTCAAATTTATTGAAAAAATCCAAGTTTAAAACTTTGACCTTGTCATGTCTCAATTGAAAAAATCGATGCTTCACGTGAGGCCTGTTTGAACCTGGTTTTTTGGTCGCACCTCTCAATTTTGGAAAAAGCTGCCAAAGACGATTATCTCCGCCCCTAAAACCCTGCTTAAATCCGGCTCCGGCTCGCGACTTTTGTCCTTTAGTGCCTTTTCCAGAATAGGTGCCCCGCTTTCCTCCCCTTCCTACACGCTTAGCGGACTTCCTTTTGGTATTAGATTTTAATTCAGATAAATTCATAATTTTAAGCTTTTCACTTTAAACTTTTAACTCGAAGCTTTTTTAAAGCTTCGATGGTTGCCATGGCTATATTAACTTTGTTATTAGTTCTTCCCAAAAGTTTTCCTGTTAATTTGGTAATACCTGAAAGCTTAGCCACAACCCTTACCGGTCCACCCGCTTTTACTCCGCCTCTGGCTGGTTTGAGCAACACGACAGCGCTGTTGTATTTGGCTTCAACTTGGTAAGGAATCGTTCCGTCTTCAATAAGAACGGTTACCAGATTTTTCTTGGCTTGGTTGAAAGCTTTCTGAACTGATTGAGCCACATCTTTACCTTTGGCCATTCCAACTCCGACCTTGCCTTTTCCATCTCCAATAACAATCGTCGCTCTGAAGCTGAATCTTTTGCCCCCTTTGGTCACGCGAGAGACTCTGGCAATATCCAAAACTTTCTGATCATATTCTGATTTATTAGCAAAACCGCCTCTGCCTCCCGGTCGTCTTCCACGGCTACCGCCAAATCCGCCTCCCCGGCCTCCCCTTTGACCTCCTCCAAATCTTTTTGGAGATTCCGTCTGCGGTGGCGCCATTGATGGCACAGCAGGTGTATTCAAATTGTTTGATGTTTGATTTTCCATCCCGTTAGAAGTTTTGCAGACCGTCCACCGCTTTTAACCGGTGGCAAACTTACAAAACTTTATATTACTTTATTTCATATTATTCCCGTTAGGATTAACTTCTAACGGGATTAGATTTTAATTCCGCCCTTTTTCAAACCCTCGGCCACTGCCTTTATTCTGCCATGAAACTTAAACCCGCCTCTATCAAACACTATCTCATTGATCCCCAGTCCTTTTGCTTTTTCGGCAAGCATTTCTCCGATTGAATTGGCTTTAGCTGTTTTAGTTCCCTTCATCTTGTTTTTCTTGGCTGAAATTACTTTACTACTTAATACCGTCTTACCGATTGTATCATCAATAAACTGAACAAAGGTGTGTTTATTGCTTTTGAAAACAGAAACCCTGGGCCTTTCTTTAGTGCCTATTATTTTGGCTCTAGCCCGTTTGTGGCGCATTTGCCTATTTAGTTGTTTAGTTTTTCTATTCAAGATTTGAATGTGGAATGTGGAATGTGGAATGTGGAATTTAGTTTTGAAAACTCTTTTCTACTTTCTACATCCTAGCTACTACTTATCCGGCGGCAACCGCTTTCTTGCCAGCCTTTCTCTTTATAATTTCACCTTGATACCTTATTCCGCTCCCCTTATAAGGTTCCGGTTTTCTCCATGATCTTATTTCAGCGGCTGTTTTACCAACTAATTCGTTATTTATACCCAGGATTCTAATTACATTTTTTTCGACTTTAAAAGTAACCCCCTCTGGAGCTTTTACGGTAACAGGATGCGAGAATCCTAATCCTAACTCTAAATCATTTCCTTTGATCACAGCCTTATACCCAACACCCTGAAACTCCAGAACAGTTTCGAATCCTTCAGTTACTCCTTTTATCATATTTTTAATCAAAGTACTGGCCAATCCCCATGTTGCACCATCTTCCTTGTTCTTAGGAATCACCCGTAATTCGTTTTCTTCTATATTCAAAGATACGTTTCCAGGGATAAGTCTCTTCCATTCACCCTTCGGACCATTAACTAAAACCAAACCACCATCCATTCTTATCTGGACATCTTTTGGTATTGTTATGGGTTTTTTTCCAATTTTACTCATTCGAATGTTGAAAGTTGAAAGTTGAATGTAGTTTTTAAAAATTTTTACTACGCTCTACCTTCCACACTCTACTTACCATATTTCTGCAATTAATTCTCCTCCAAGACCCAATCTTTTAGCTTCTTTTGAACTCATAATCCCTTTGGATGTCGAAATAATAGCTAAACCGTATCCAGAACGAACTGATTTAATATCTTTTGCCTTTGTATACATTCTTCGGGAAGGTCGGCTAATAATCTTAATGCCGCTTAAAGCTCCTTGATTATCCCGATATTTCAATGCAAGTTGCAGATATTCATGTTCAGATTTTTTGGATTTTTTATTCTTTCTTTCAACTTCAGAGATATAACCTGCTTCTTTTAAAATACTGGCAATTTTGAATTTAACCTTTGAAAAAGGCACCATAACTTGCTCACTTTTTACAGCTTGAGCGTTCTTTATTCTTATTAATATGTCCGATATAGGATAGTTTACCATGATGATTTCTTAACCCCCGGCAATTGGCCAGCACTGGCCAACTCCCGAAAGTGTATTCTGCATAATCCAAAACTCCTCATGTATCCGCCTTTTCTTCCACACATAAAACATCTTCGGACTAACCGGCTGGAATATTTCGGCTTCTTGTTTGATCTGGCAATTGTTGATTTCTTTGGCATGGTGAAAGTTTAGACCTTAAAACTAAAAGCGCAAAAGATATTTTTAATTTTTAATTGTTGTTTTTCGTTTTGCATTTTTAGTTTTTAGTTTTTATGGGGAATCCCATCAATTTTAAGAGTTCGATTCCTCTTTCTCTGTTCCTAGCAGTTGTAACCACGGTTACTTCTAGTCCAAAAACGTCTTTAATATTTTCATAATTTATTTCTGGAAAAATACTGGACTCTTTGATACCGAAATTCAAGTTTCCCATTTTATCAAAATTTCTAGTTTCTATGCCCCTGAAATCTTTTGAACGAGGAAGGGCTATGGCAATAAGCCTATCTAAAAAATCATACATCCTTTTACCTCTTAAGATAACCGAAATTCCCACATTCACTCCTTGCCTTAACTTGAATCCAGATATTGACTTCTTGGCCTTTTTTAAAACTGGTTTCTGTCCGACAATCATTGTTATATCCTTTACTATCCTTTCTATCGTTTTGTCTTCTTTGGCAATTTTTCCGACACCCGTATTTACTACAACTTTCTCTATTCTAGGAACAGCCATAATATTTTCAATGCCAAAAGTTTTCTGCATCACAGGTATGACTATTTTTCTGTATTTTTCATGTAATCTTAGCATACAATTAAGATTTAATATTATACATCATTCTTGCACTTTTTACAAATTCTAATCTTATTTTCTCCTTCAAATTTATATCCAATTCTGGTCGTTTTTCCGCATGATTTACAGACCAAAGCTACGCTAGATGCGCTTACCGCTCTTTCTTTGTTTATTATTTGCCCTTTTTGTCCTTGCTTTTTGGCCCGGACATTCTTTTTTATTAAATTCAAACCTTCAACAACAACTCTGTCGATACTCGGTATTACCATGGAAATCTTACCGGTCTTCCCCCGGTCTTTCCCGTTTAGCATTACTACATTGTCTCCGTGTTTTAATTTCATGAATCGTGAAGCGTGAAGCTTGAAGCATTGTTTTATTACGTTTCAAGCTTCACGTTTTAATCTTTACACAAGTTCCTCGGCTAATGAAGCTATTGTGTTATATCCTCTTTCTTTTATTTCTCTCGGGATTGGTCCAAAAATTCTTCCACCCTTAGGTTCAGTCCCGTCTAAAATCACAACTGCATTATCATCAAACCTGATGTATGTCCCGTCTTTTCTGCGGAAAGGTTTTTTTTGTCTGACCACAACCGCTCTTAAAACATCTTTTTTCTTAACCAATTTTCTCGGTTCGGCGACTTTGACCGATACAACAACCACATCTCCAAGCTGGGCATATCTGTGCCTTGACCCTCCAAGAACCTTAAAGACCCCGACCTTTTTGGCTCCCGTATTATCCGCAACATCTACAATTGAACGAAGCTGTAACATGTCTTTAAAATGTCTAATTCCTAATTGACCTAATTCCTAAATTTTAGAAATTAGTAATTAGAAATTAGAAATTTAATCAACTTTGTTGATTACTGTCCATCTTTTTTCTTTGGACATTGGCCTAGTTTCTTGAATTAAAACCTGGTCTCCGGTATGGTATCGACTCTCTTCATCGTGGGCTTTATACTTTTTAGAAATTTTAAAATACTTTTTATACTTCGGATGTTTCTTCAAACTTGAAATCTTTACCACAACAGTTTTGGTCATCTTATCCGATACGACTACCCCCTTAAGAATTCTTGTTTTTTTATTTATTTCCATATTTAGAAATTAGTAATTAGAAATTTAGGATTTTGACTTTAAAAAAGTCAAAATCCTCGCTATTTCTTTTTTTGTTTTCTTGATTTGGCTGAAATCTTTCAATCTTTTCTCGCCCAATTCGAAATTAAACTGCAAAAGCTTACTTTTTAGTACTTCCAACATGCCATTTAGTTCATCTTTGCTTTTATTGTTTAAATCATTTTTTTTCATAATTTCTAATGTCTAATACCTAATTTCTAATCAACTCCCAATTACTAATTCCCAAATTTTAGAAATTAGTAATTAGAAATTAGAAATTTAACGTTTAACTATTCTTGTTTTAACTGCAAGCTTGTGCGAGCCGAGCGTTAATGCTTTTCTGGCCTGATCTTCCGGTAAACCGTCTATCTCAAAAATTATTCTCCCCGCCTCAACTACGGCCACAAAGTGATCCAAAGTTCCGGCACCGCCACCCATCCCAAGCTCTCCTCCATGATTAGTGCGGGGCTTGTCCGGAAACACACGCATCCAAATCTTGCCACCTCTCTGAACAAACCTTGTCATAACACGCCTTGCCGCTTCCAACTGGTTGGCTTTTATCCAGCTTGATTCATTGGCTTTCAATCCAAAACTTCCAAAACTTAAATAAGTACCCCTTGTGGCTTTGGTTTTTAGATTACCCTTATGTACTTTTGGATGCTTTACTCTTGCGGGTTGCATAAAATATATTTAAATATTTAAATCTCCTTCAAACTTCTCTCCTTTATATATCCACACCTTTACCCCCACTGTTCCATATGTGGTATGGGCAGTCGCTTTTGCATAATCTATTTCGGCTCTCAATGTTTGTAATGGTAAGTTGCCTTCTTCTAAATGTTCTGAGCGAGCAATTTCAGCTCCATCTAACCGCCCGCCAAGTAAAATCTTCGCACCTTTTA
>CAZZGH010000037.1:0-6747 GCA_964653875.1 uncultured Candidatus Saccharibacteria bacterium | reverse complement strand
AAATGCGGGTATAGTATAGCAGTAGTACGATTGCCTTCCAAGCAATAAGCAGGGGTGCGAATCCCCTTACCCGCTCTAGACTAATATCTTACTATTGCCAACTTATCTTTTATCTGTTAGAATATTTTTAGTATCTTACAAACTTACCACACGAGAAGGAGAGAAACATGAAAGTTATAAGAGGAAGTGGTAGGGTTGTTTTAATTGCTGGAAACTATGTATTCAAGTTTCCCCGCATTTACCACTTGCTCAAGGTGGCCAAAATCGTTCCCAGACTAATGATCAAATTTAAATGGCGTTTTATCTTTATCAACGCAAAATGGGGATGGCAGGGTTTCCGTAATGGTATTCGACAAAACGTGGCAGAATACCACTGTTGGAGATCTTGCGCCGCACCGTTTTTAGTCCCCACATATTTCAGCATCGGTCTTCTGAACATACAAAAGTTTCAGCAGGGTACACCGCCAAGCCGAAATGAGATGAAGACCTTACTTCTACAAATAGATCAAAATACTAACGGCGAATGCAAAATAATAGACCAGCATTGTTTTAACCGGGAAAACTTTATCAAAAACAATTCTGGTTATTCTATTGTTGATTATGGGGATAGCCGTAATTATCCTTTCCGATTTACCCATTTTATCGTTAGGTGGCAATCAGAACTTGCTACAATCCTATCCACCAAAATAGAAACACCGTCAGAATGTTGACGGTTTTTAATTGATTGCCGTTTCTAAAAACAAAAGCCCGCTATTGCGGGCCTTGTAAATAGTCACTTATATTATTTTCAATGTGTTCCGGAAATTCCGGAACTGGACCAGCCAGATTATTTTTATAAATATTTAACATGATTTCTTTGAAAATCGGAAGAGCTGTTCGGCCGCCTGTTTCTTTTTCGCCAAGTTCGCGATTGTCGTCAAATCCTACTCGGACGGCAACAGTAATTCCGTTTGTTCCGTAGGTTGAACCGATAAATAAAAAGAATATGTTGGGCGGCGGGCTTCCGAAATTCAAGAATTGTAGTTTTAGATTAGGGGTTTTAATTTACAAGTGAAGTGCCTTAAGATAGATGGCTGCCAGATTATTTTGAACCCTTTATATCGTTTTTTGTCACTCATTATTTTTTTAAACGCATCAATTACGTAGTCAAAATGAGATCGGGTATAAGTTCTTCGCGGAATGGCCAATCGCACAAGTTCAGGTTTGGAAGTTTTACCATACATCAAAGATCCTATCTCCACACTTCTGATTCCACCCTCCTGATAAAGAGCAGCGACCAAAGCTTGTCCGGGAAATTCATTTTTTGGTATATGAGAAAGTAATTTGCCAGCATCGACATAGACAGCATGCCCACCTGGAGGAAAAATTAGAGGTACATCAATTTTATTTAATTCACTATGAAGGTAGGCAACCTGGCTGATTCTATGTTCAAGGTAAACTGGATCAATGACTTCTTTTAAGCCACGGGCAATCGTCTCCATTTCTCTGCCGGCCATACCGCCATAAGTAGTAAATCCCTCGTAAAGCACCACCAGTTCTTTCAGCTTTGAAGATAAAGCCTTGTCGTTGGTAGCAATAAAACCTCCGCTGTTCGCTAAACCGTCTTTCTTGGTGCTCATATAGGCAATATCGGCCAGGGCAAAAAGTTTGCGAATAACACTTTTGATATTGCCTTTTCTTTTTTGTTCATGCAGCCATATAAAGTAAGCGTTTTCGGCAATACGGCAAGCATCAATTATAAATTTTAATCCATTTTTAACGGCAATGCTTCTGGCAAGTTCCATATTTTTTAAAGAAGCTGGCTGTCCGCCGCCGGTATTGTTGGTTAAAGTCATTAAGACGAATTTAGCTCGTTTCCCGCAGCGGTTTAAGAACTTCCCAAGTTTTTTTGCATCAATGTCGCCTTTGAATAATTTTGGTTTTAAAATGTCGTCCGCTTTTTCCGTTGGAACATCAAAACAAATCGCTCCTCGGTGTTCAAAATTAGCCCGGGTAGTATCAAAAAATCCATTGGAAAAAGCTATGTTACCTTTTTGTAAAAGCACTTCGGCAATAATTTTTTCTGCCGCCCGGCCTTGATGAACTGGAATAATCTCTTTTTTGCCGGTAAAATCTTTAACCGCTGCCTCAAATCTTTCCCAGCTTTTTGCTGATGCGTAAGCTTCATCCCCAAGCATCATTTGAGACAATTGTTCTTGGGAGAGGGCTGACGTACCCGAGTCGGTAAGTAAGTCAATAGTTACTTTGTCTGAAGAAATTTTAAAGAGATTATAATTAGACTTCCTCAGTGCCTTAGTCCGTTCTATTTTGTTTAAAACATTGATAGACTCTAAGACCTTGATTTTATAGGGTTCGAATGAGTAAGACATGCTAGAAGGTTATGAAAAATTAGGTTTTATGTCAAAGAAACAAAAATCCCCGGACGGGGGATTAATTTATTCCTGAATTACGGTCTAAAATTATCTGTAACTGTTCTTCAATTTTTGGTGAAAAGTCTGTTTTAGTTTTATCTGCATATATACGATCTATCATCTTTCTCATCAGGGGACCAATGACCCAGCCTCCTGAAACCTGCATCTCATCATCTCCGCTAATCTTTTTCATATATTCCGGAACATCTATGACCCTGTAGTCGTCATGCCCAATACGGATTGCAATGACCATATCCGGTGTACCGCACCACATTGAGACATCTCTCGGCCCGTCAGAGGTACCTGTTTTACAGGCAACTTGCTGTTCAATATCTTTCATTGAAATCTTGGCAGTGCCGATCTTTGTTACCGCTCTCATCATACCTATTATTTTGTTTGACGTTTCTTTTGACAGAACCTGCTCTTGGTATGATTTCTCAATCGCCATGAGTCGATCTCCGTTTGGATCTTTCAACTCTCTAATTATTGTAGGCCTCATGTAGATACCTTGTCTAAAGAATACACTGTAGGCATTGGCAAGCTCTAAAATACTTACGTCAGAAGCGCCTATTGCTGTTGGCAGCAAAGGAACAAGACCTCCGCTGATCTGATAATTCGGGCGTTTAAACCAGATATCTCCATGAGAGTCTCTGACTACTCCCGGGTTGCCCCAGATACCCATCTGGTTAGACAAGCCAACAACGGATTGGACGCCGATTGTACGAGCTATGTTTAAGGTTTCCAGGTTTAGTGAAAAAATAACACCTCGCCACAAGTCCAGATAACCAAGAGGTTGAGGGGATTTTTCTACAAAGTTCTTCGGAGCATACATTTTTCCAGGAGAACTGCCCTTCATTACAAACGGGCAATTGCAGGCTTTAGTAAAAAAGTCATATCCAAACCGCTCTATTGCTGTTGCATAAACAAACGGTTTAAACCCTGAACCGGGAGAACGATAGGCAAAAACACGGTTGTATTGCGACTCTTCAAAATCATAACCTCCGCTCATAGCCAAAATGTTGCCAGTTGACGTTTCAATAATAACAAACGCTCCATTCAAACGATCTTTCGAAGACTTCCCCTGATCGATAATATCCAAATGCTTGTCAAATTCTTCAGTAGCAATTTTTTGTATTTCAGGATCAAATGTGGTGTAAACCTGGAAACCTCCGTAGTAAGAAATCTCACTTTCACTAAAACCCTGGTTAAGCAGAAACTCTTTTACTAAACGAGTTCCGTAACTAAAATTTTTATTGCGAAGTGGCTTAACCTTGGAAGGAGCATGTTCAAGAGGCTCATCATCCTTAAAAAGCGACTCATTATAATCTTTACTGGAGATATAACCATCCTCAAGCATTCGGCCAAGAACCCAATTATATCTTTTCCTTGCACTTGTAAGACGAAGTACTTCTTTGGTTGATTCCCGGCTGTAATTTTCCTTAATTTTAACAACTTCTTCAGGACTTTCATTACCGCTGAAAACTAGTTCAGACGGCTTATGGAACAAGGGATCGTAAAGGGTGGGGGATTTATTTAGGCTTACCACTATGGCTACTTCCCGTAAGGTAAGCTTGTCATGCTTAAGGTCTTTACCAAAGTATCTTTGTGATGCCTCAGCAACACCGTATACGCCATGGCCAAAATAAATTATGTTCAGGAAATCCTCAAAAATTTTATCTCGAGAATACTTCTTAACTAACTGAATAGCCATTTTAGCTTCTTTTAACTTCCTTTTATAATTTTTGGCTCGTGTTCTGAATTCTGGCACATCATACGCATAACGTAATCTTGAATATTGAGAAGCAATTCCGCTTGCTCCAGATAGTTTGGTAAAATTCAAGTAATTTCTTAGAGAATTTGGGGCAGCGTTGCCTATAAATGCTCTTAAAATTGCAAACGGATCAATTCCAGGATGACTGATACGCCCACCAAATAGACCTTTGTAATATCTTTTATCTTCAGCGGCGACGAACCCTTTTTTTAAAAGTTCCGGGACCTCGCCTAGTTTTACCGGATCTCTAACTTCCTCGAAAAACCGGCCGATAATTGTATTATTTTTGTCTCTAACATAAGAAACTCTCATCAGACTTTCGCGGCTGAGTTTTTCTAGATCAATTGGTTTACCGGTACATTCAAAAACCAGCCATTTGCAGTCCCCAACAATTAAATCGTCAGTATAAACAAACATATACCAATAACCCACGCCAAGCGTTGCACCAACAAAAAGGGCAAAAGACAGCATTAACCACAATACCCAACGCTTCTTTAAGAAGTGAAACATGTTTCACCTATTTTTAAAGAGCTAACTTTGAGCATGTATTACCACAATTAGCCATGGCTGTAAATGTTAAATTCTGTTTAAGGGCGGGGTTTACTATAACTTGTTTTTAAGGTAAAATTGTAAAGTCTTTATTTAAAATCCCCTCGTAGCTTAATGGATAAAGCAGGACTCTTCTAAGGTCTTGATGGGGGTTCGATTCCCTCCGAGGGGACACGTAGGAGTAAATCGGGATGTGGTGTAACGGTAGCACGAGACGTTTGGGACGTTTTAGTCCGAGTTCGAATCTCGGCATCCCGACCATTCAAGAAATTATCAACTTTTTTCTTTACTCAATTTATTAGAATTCTATAATTAGTATTGTGAACACCCATTTAAAGTTATACCTGCTGATATTGATTCTAACCGCACTTGTTATTGTCGGACTTTTATGGTGGCAAACTATGCAAAAACAAGATCAACCAACTGAAGGGCTAGGCGGCGAACTTTATCCTGAAACCGGAAATCCGGCCGATAATTTACCGGCGGTTAATCCTTTGGAAAATAAACCGGCGGTTAATCCTTTAAGCGGGTCAAATCCTTTTTCCGAGATAAAAACCAATCCATTCAGATAATCACATTACCATGAAATTAAATAAAATTATCACAGTATCTTTCTTGACCGGAATGGGAGTATTGTCTTTTGTTGCCGTTAAAATTTCAGCTGATATTTCCGATATTCAATATCCCGTTCTTCAACTTGGAAACTGCAAAAGCGAAACCGAATGCCGAAGCTATTGCGATAAACCTGAAAATACAACTGCCTGTTTGAATTTCGCGGAAGAGAACGGTCTAATGCCAAAAGAAGAGATTGAAATGGCAAAAAAGTTTACAGCTGCAGGCAACAAGGGTCCCGGCGGATGCACCGGCAAAGATTCCTGCGAAACATACTGCAATGATATTTCTCACATTGAAGAGTGTATCTCATTTGCCGAAAAAAATAATCTAATGCCGCCTGACGAATTGCAAGAAGCTCAAAAGGTGCGTGATGCAATTAAACGGGGGGCCAAACCGCCTGCTTGTGGCAGTAAAAAATCTTGCGATAGTTACTGCGAAGACCCAAATCACATGGAAGAATGTATTACCTTTGCTTCTGAAGCCGGTTTGATGGGTGGCAAAGAAAAAGAAGATGCCCAAAAAATGCTGCAAGCCCTGAAAAGGGGGGTCAAACCGCCACCATGCAAGGGCAAACAAGCGTGTGACGCATATTGCCAGCAACCGGATAATATGGAAGTTTGCATGAACTTTGCACTTGAAGCCGGATTTATGGGCGATCAAGAAAAAGAAAATGCCCAAAAGATGCTTTCGGCCATTAAGAAAGGGGTTAGGCCGCCTAATTGCAGGGGGAAAGAAGAATGCGACAGCTATTGCCAAAGCGATGAACATTTTGAAGAATGCGCTAATTTTGCTGAAGCAGCCGGATTTATGAGTGCTAAAGATGCGGAAATGGCTCGAAAAACAAAAGGCAAGGGTCCCGGCGGATGCAAGGGTAAAGAAGAGTGCGAATCGTTCTGTAATAATAAAGACAATCAAGAGATATGTTTTAAATTCGCAGAAGAGAATGGCATGATACCTGAAGAAGAACTCCAAAAAATGAAAGAGGGGATGAGCCGAATGCGTGAAGATATTGATAAAATGCCGAGTGAGGCAAAAGACTGCCTGAAGTCTACTCTGGGAGAAGAAACAGTTAATAAAATCCAGTCGGGAGAACTTACACCCGGACCTCAACTGGGAGATGCGATTCAAAATTGTTTCCGAAAGATGCCTCAACAACCGGAAGATATGCGTGGACAAGAAAGACAGGAAGGAATGCCGCCACCGGAAGGAAGAGAGTTTCGCAGTGGCCCCGGAGGTTGCTCTACGCCTGAAGAATGTCAAAATTACTGCTCCCAAAATCCGGAGGCCTGTCAAAATCCCCAACCGCCAAGAGAGCCGAGAGGAGAGGGAGAACCGCATGAGCCACCTTTACTTGAACGGCCGGTGCCGTCTGGTGAACAGATGCCTCCGGAATTCCAGCGG
>CAZZGH010000036.1:0-7154 GCA_964653875.1 uncultured Candidatus Saccharibacteria bacterium | reverse complement strand
GAACTTGGAAAATAAGAAGTGGCTTTTTTAGTTTTGAGTTTAAAACTTAAAAGTTGAAATATGCAGAATAACGAAAAAAATTTAAAACAGCGCGCATACACATATAGTATAAATAGTATACAGCTGATTGATACTTTGAATAAGACTAATATCAGTTCTCAGGTTCTTGCGAAACAGTTAATGAGAAGTGCCACAAGTGTGGGAGCGAATATTGTAGAAGATCAGGCGGGAAGTACAAGAAAAGATTTTACAAACTTTTTTAGTTATGCTTTAAAATCGGCTAACGAAAGTAAGTTTTGGTTAGAATTATTGCGTGATACAGGAAAAGCAAACAAAAATAAAGTTGAGCTATTGTTAAAAGAAACAGATGAATTATCAAGAATGCTTGGTGCCAGTATTATAACTTTAAGAAAAAAGAATTAAATGATTTTCGCTTTTAGTTTTAAACTTTAAATTATGCATCGTATATATACAATAATGTTTTGGTTTTCGATATTACTGGCAGTATCAGCTATTGTTGTAACCTTGGTCTTTGGTTTGAGATTGGGAGTTGATTTTAAGGGGGGAAGTGTCCTTGAGCTGGGATTTGATCCGTCGGCCGGCGGAGGAAGGCCGGAAATAGAAACTATTCAAAAGTCACTTTCTGGTTTTAAAGATTTCTCGATGACTTCTTTCGGAACCAACGGCCTTATAATCAGAACAGGAGAATTATCGGAAAAGGATCATCAAATTGTTTTAAGTAAACTTAAGACTGATTTTCCGTATTCCGGTTTGGAAGAAAGGAAATTTGATTCAGTAGGACCTTTGATCGGGAATGAGTTGAAGAATAAAAGCGTTACCGCGATAATTTTGGTTTTGCTGGGAATAATCATTTACATAGCTATCGTGTTTAGAAAATTGTCGGGGGTCTTGCCTTTTTGGGCCATGGGCCTTTCGGCCATTATCGCTCTTGTCCATGATGTGGTCATACCGACGGGGGTGTTTGCTTTATTGGGGAATTTCTATAGAATCGAAATTAGCGCTGTATTTGTGGCTGCGGCGCTTACTGTCCTGGGATATTCGGTTTCCGATACTGTAGTTGTATTTGACAGGGTTAGGGAGAATATTTTAAAAGTAAGAGTTAAGGAAGATTTTGGCGAGGTTGTCCATCGAAGTATAATGCAAACCTTGACCAGATCTCTAAACACTACGTTTACAACTCTGCTGTCTCTGATAGCCATATATCTATTCGGAGGAGAGAGTATAAAATACTTTGCCTTAGCCATGATTATGGGGATTTTTCTTGGAGCATATTCTTCGATATTTGTTGCATCGCCGTTGCTGGTTTGGTTTAATAGAAGAACCCGAAGTTGACTTTGTTTTTGAAAACATGTAATACAAAGATAAGTGGTAAGACATTGAGCATGATCTGTGTTTTCAAGAGTGGTGTTGACGCTTTACGATAATAATGATATTGTATAATCCAAGTTTAATTTGGGAAGAATTGAGGGAATCGCCCCATGTCATATGAGTAAAAATAATTTAAACCTGCTTGGTCAGGGTGCAATTACAAAAACGGTTGCAAATTTAGTAAAAAATTTATCTGTAAGAAACAGGGATATAATCTCCAGGCGTTTTGGTTTAAAAAATGGCAGGAAAGAAACCCTTGAATCTATTGGGAAAAGCTATGGTATCACAAGGGAAAGAGTAAGACAGATCGAAGAATTTACTCTGGCCCAACTATCTAAAGGAACCCCAAATCCTGAAGTGGAAAAATATGGCACTTTAGCTAAAAATATTCTGGATGAAAATGGCGGGATCATGAAAGAGAAAGATTTGTTTAAGGCATTTTCCGGCAGTGACGCCGAATCAGTTTTCAACTCGTCTTTGGTTTTTGTTCTTACTTTAGATAAAGTTCTGACCAGATTTAATGATAATGATCGCTTTTATTCTTTCTGGTCGGTTGACAGTAATGTTTTAAATAATTTTAAAAACATGGCCTCGTCCTGTATTAATATTTTAGAAAAGTCAAAAAAAGTAAGCCTGGAAGGAGAATTTTATGATTTAATCAAGAAGCATGACGTTTCGGAGTTAAGCGAAGATTTTAATCCCAAGCATTTGGCCGCATATCTTACAATAACAAAAGATGTAGACAAGAATATTTTTAATGAAGTGGGATTGGTATCGTGGCCGGAGATTAGGCCAAAGGGTGTTAGAGACAAGGCCTATTTGGTGTTGAAAAAAGAAAACAACCCCAAACATTTCAGTGAGATTGCTAGAATGATAAATGTCGCCGGATTTCAGGGCAAGAAAGCAAATGTTCAAACTGTCCATAACGAATTGATAAAAGATAATAGGTTTGTTCTTGTCGGCAGGGGAATGTACGCCTTGTCCGAATGGGGCTACAAATCAGGAACCGTTAAGGATGTTCTTGTGGACCTTTTGAAAAACTCTTCAAAACCGATGCTTAAAACTGCCATTCTTACCAAAGTAATGGATGCTAGAATGGTAAAAGAAAACACGATCCTCCTGAATCTCCAGGATTCCAAAACCTTTGTTAAAAATAAAGATGGAAGTTATGCGCTAAAGAAGGCCTAAAGTTGAAGAAACAAGGCGGAAGCCACTGTTATTTTCTCACAGCTTCCTCTTGGACTATTTCTATAAACTCCTCCTAATTTCTCTGACCGCCCGAAGCAACTCCTGTCGAACCATGCGACCAGCCCCACTTTTCAAAGAAAAGAAGGGCTGGCCGTTTTCGACATCCTCGGGTCGGTACCCAGAGAAATAGCGTCGGAGTTCCTGAAATAGTTACCAATCGTGCAAAATGCGAGAAAATCGCAGTGGCTTTCACCTCGATTTAACTACAAGGTTAAACCTTGTAGTTGGGGAGTTTGAACCTTGAT
Organism: uncultured Candidatus Saccharibacteria bacterium; assembly: GCA_964653875.1. Lineage (GTDB taxonomy): Bacteria > Patescibacteriota > Minisyncoccia > 2-02-FULL-40-12 > GWA2-44-9 > 2-01-FULL-41-26. Next base: position 4,272 of record CAZZGH010000036.1, on the reverse strand, counting down.
TGCTAATCTTCACTTAATAGCCCAATCAACCGGCGGAGGGTGTGTGCCTTTTATGAAATTAGCAGATTTTAGAAAAGGCACACCCCGCAGTCATGCATAGAGGTTGTGTCAACAATAATTTCCTTTTTATGTCATTTGTTATACAATGAATAGGTAATGGATCAATTTTCTTTTGTTTTAGATTCTCTGCAAACCGCATTATGGTTTTTTACCGGTTATTGGTGGATATATTTGCCGATTTTATTGTTTCTTATTTTGATAACGGCTTTTGAATTTTATACGAAGTTAAAATACATAAAAGCTATAAAGTGGGTTCTCTTGGAAATTAAAATTCCCCAAGATCCCGGCAAGAGTCCTAAAGCCACGGAGCAAATATTTGCTACTCTTCATGGTACCCTTCCTCCGCCGATCAAGTGGAAAGATAGATTTTTTAAAGGCAAGATGATTGACTGGATTTCTCTTGAAATAGTCGGCATCGGGGGGGAAATCCATTTTTATATAAGAACCCAAGAACAATATAAAAAGTTAGTCCAATCGCAGATTTATGCGCAATATCCTGATTCAGAAATTACCGAAGTTTCTGAAGATTATATTAATTTGCTGCCCTCATCTTTGCCTGATAGTAACTATGATCTTTGGGGGTCGGAAATAGTTTTAAACAAAGATAATTTCTATCCTATCAGGACTTACCCTGAATTTGAAGAGAAATCAAGCGGTCCTGATTATGTTAAAAGAATTGATCCGTTGGCATCTTTGGCAGAAGTTATGTCAAGCTTGGAGGCGGGGGAATTTTTGGGCGTGCAGCTGCTTGTTAGGCCTACCGGAGACGGCTGGGTAAAAAAGGGTCAGGCGGAGATGGATAAGTTGCAAGGCAAGAAAAACAAAGCCGGAACAAGCTTAATGTCTAATCTTGTTTTTGAAATTGATAAATTAATTCCCGGCCATATGGAAGTTGAAACAACAGAAAAGAAACCTGAACAAACCCAGTTGACCTCGGGCAAACAGGAGGCAATTAAAGCGGCTGAAAGAAAAATGTCCAAGCTTGGTTATGAATGCGGAATAAGATTTATGTATTCAGGACCCAGAGAAAATTTCCACAGAGCTCATATATCGGGGGTGGTGGGGTCCTTTAAACAATTTGCTTTACAAACGGTTAATAGTTTTAAACTTAACTCGGCTACGATAACCTTTGCAAAATGGCCTTTCAAAAAACGAAAAGAATATCGAAAAAAAGTCTTTTTTCTTAACAAATATAAAAACAGATCTTTGCCGAGAATGTCTTTTATATTAAACACAGAGGAGTTGGCGACGATATACCATTTGCCCGATATTGGCGTGAAGTCGCCGTTGTTGCCGAGAGTTGAAGCAAAGAAAGGAGAACCGCCAGTTGGATTGCCAATATCGTGAAATGTTTAAACATTTAAATATTTAAATATGCAGCAGTCAGAACCAAGCGAAACAGTTTTTTTGGGAGAAACAAGCTTTAGGAACGAGAAGATACGTTTTGGTATTAAACAGGACGATCGCCGAAGACACATGTATGTCGTCGGTTCGACCGGAATGGGCAAGTCCGAATTTCTCAAAAGCATGGCCATCCAAGATATTGAAGCCGGAAGAGGCGTATGTTTTATTGACCCCCATGGCGACTCGGCCGATGACCTGCTTGACTATGTTCCGGAAGAACGGATAAAGGATGTTATTTATTTTGATCCGGATGACCTGCAATACCCCATCGCTTTTAATGTTATGGAAGGAATCGGGTTTGATTATAGGCATTTAGTTGCCTCTGGTTTGGTTGGCGTATTTAAAAAAATATGGGGAGCAGAGGCGTGGTCAGGCAGAATGGAATATATCTTAAACAATACCATTTTGGCTCTCCTTGAATATCCGGATTCAACTCTTCTTGGAATCAACCGGCTGATGTCCAGCAAGGAATACCGGAAAAAAGTTGTTTCTAATGTTACCGATCCAATCGTTAAAGCTTTCTGGGTGGATGAGTTTGCCAAATATGCGGATAAATTTGCTACTGAAGCGACGGCAGCTATTCAGAATAAGGTCGGACAATTTGCCTCAAACAATGTGATAAGAAATATTCTTGGCCAGCCAAAATCAAAGATAAATATCAGGAAAATCATGGATGAGGGCAAGATTCTCATTGTTAACGTTTCGAAGGGAAAAATAGGGGAAGATGCTTCACGCTTATTAGGAGCTTTTCTTATCACCAAGATACAGCTGGCGGCGATGTCGCGGGTTGATACTCTGGAATCAAAAAGGCGGGATTTCTATCTTTATGTTGATGAGTTTCAGAACTTTGCGACGGAGTCTTTTGCTAATATATTGTCGGAAGCTAGAAAGTATCATTTGAGCCTGGTAATGGCCCATCAGTATATCAAACAGATGGAAGAGCCCGTCATGGATGCGGTATTCGGAAATGTCGGCACAATAGTTGCCTTTAGAGTTGGCGCTGAAGATGCGGAATATTTGGAAAAGTGGTTCCAGCCAGATTTCATGATGAACGATATTGTTAATCTGGGTAAGCGTGACATGTATCTAAAACTGATGATACAAGGCGTTTCATCAAAAGGATTTTCGGCCTCAACTTTGGACAGATTTCCTAAATTGGAACACTCAAATCGCGAAGCGATAATTGCTGCCTCCCGCGAAGCGTATAGCACTCCAAAGAATATTGTAGAAAAAGAAATAGCCGAATGGGCGGGACCGGTTATTGAGCGTCCCGATGCCGAAGTTGAACCGAGACGCGTTGAGCGTCAGGGACGACGGGACGGATTCAATGACAGACAATATCGGCACTGGGACAACAAGCCAGCTTATAGTCCGCCTCGTAGAGAAGAGAGGTCTTATCCATCAAGAAGAGAAGAAAATCGGCCACAATCACCCCTTCAGCATGGTTCAGGACAAGCCAGACCTCCTCAATCACCAAGACAAGAAAAACCCCAAGAAGTATCTTTGAGCGCCTTAAGTTCTGCTACAGAGTTCCCAGGGCGGGCTAAAGCACCGCCCCGAGAGCCCACTCCAGGACCCGTTGATTTCAAGGGTCGGAAAATCCAAGAAAAACCCCGAAGTAATCAAAAGGAGAAAGTAGAAGTTGATACGGGCGAATTAAAGAAATTGCTGGAGGAGTCATTGAAGAAAAAAGAATAGACAGCTCGGCTTTAGTCATTTCCGACCTGTTGGATTACGGCCTCCGGCCTTCTTCGGACAAATGCTTAAATTAATCTCAATTTGCTTAACAAATTTTAGCATCCGTTCCTCCCAAGGGGATTTTCCGGCTAAAATTTGTTGAACTAAGCAAATTATCAATTAATTTAAGCATTGTGTTATCCTCGAAACCAATCGGTCTGAAATGACTCAAGGCCTCGCTTCAAAACAATGGAACAACCTAAAATAGTTACAATTTTTATTCCCGAATACACGATTGATGTGCAGCCCGACTATACTGCTGTAGGTTTTCAAATAGACAAAGCTGTTCAGGAAAATTTTGAGGGAAATTTTTTGGTTCGAGAATTAAGCATGATAGACCACCCCCAGCATAGTCTCGATGAGTTGGCTGACATTATATTAAAAACCGGAACGGATAAATACGACCCAAATAGAAAGGGTGTAGCTCACGAAGAGTTTGAGCCGTATAAACCAGATCTTCAGGCGGGCGAAGTTACTATTAAAGGAGGAAAGATTATTGGCGAATCGTTCAGTGAGGATGTGAGACGTTTTTACGAAAATACACTAATTGACCGAGGGTATAGATTGAGAATAGACCTTCTTGTGCTATATGACCCGAAACAAATGGTCAAAGCCGAGAAAGTGGATGATGCAAAGCCAAATATTGAACCGCACCTTGAAGAATATCTTTGGCGGTTTAAGGATTCGGAACATAAATATAGTGCAGTTGTCGGTATTGTTAAAATATTAAAATAATACTTGAGATATCAACGGCTCATATGTATGAGCCGTTGAATTTTAAGCCCAGTCTCATTGTTTTTATATCACTTTGACGAGGCGAATAAAAAGCGAAAAGGTAACTGGTTTAGAGGAACGACCCGCAGGCGCTTGGGCTTGGTTCTGCCAAGCGCCGAGGGAGAAGAAATTTTTATCGCTGGAATAAAAATATTCTGGTTCCGAGAAGCCAGTTGCCTTAAGCGAGTCTTGTTGTTTAGTAAATTTGTGTTATTTTAGCGATAGATATGCCTAACAAATATTACAAAAAATATATCAGGATACCGCCGTCGGAGAGTATAGACATCAGAAACATAA
>CAZZGH010000035.1:0-7163 GCA_964653875.1 uncultured Candidatus Saccharibacteria bacterium | reverse complement strand
CCGGAGTAAAGGAATACCAATCATCTATAAGAACGATGAACGAGGATATTTCTAGGATTAAACAAGGCCAACAGCCGACAGGTATTCCCGTTCCAAGGAAAGTTGAACAGATTGTTCCGGCAGTTCCCCAGCCAATGCCTACAAAACCAGTAATGCCAAGTCCGCAATTCAAAGTTCCGAACGTAAATCTCGGTGAATCTCAAAAGACAGGACCTATGGCTCAACTGAAAGATCTTCCCAAACCGCCCGCAGCTTCAAAGGCGGAGTCAAAACCTCAAATTTATATCCCAGAAGGAGCATCAAAAGGAGGTAACCGTAACTTATTGTTTGTGGGGATAGGTGTCGTAGCTCTTCTGGGCGGGTTTGCGTATTGGTTTCTTGTTTTAAGATCGCCAACTCCAGAAGTCGTCATAGAAACACCCACACCGACCCCAACAGCAACACCGACTCCGCTACCATTTGCAAAGCTAGGAATCGCAGAAGACATCTCCGTTTCTTCAACTGGCGTATTTCTGCCTACTTTAGTTACTGAAATGAGCGCCAGACAGCCAGGCGCGGGCCAGATGAAGGTGTTTAATATCGTTGATGAAAATCAGCGCAAATATAGCTTTAAAGAATTTTTAACAAAACTCTCAATAGATACGGCTAAGCTTAATGATTCTGTCGGACTTTTAGATACCCAAGAATGGGTACTCGGAACATACGGCCAGTTGGGAGGTTCTGCGACGAGAATATTCATTGTGCTTACGCAGAAAGATAGTGCTTCAACCGCGAGTTTAATGAATGTTTGGGAGCCAAGAATAATAAACGATCTTGCTAAATTATTTAACATCAGCAATCCTTCTTCCGTCTTTTCGTTTACCTCTGACACCTACTTAAGCATTAATTTCCGTTTTGTAAGAATTCCCGATAAAGATCTCGGTGTCGCGTATTCAGTATTTCAAAATTATTTAGTCCTCGGATCCTCAAGAGACTCTTTCCGGGCGGTTGTTGATGCCCTGGTTACTCAATAACTATTTGTCAGCCCCCCTTTTTAATATCGGGCTTGTGTCTTGGCTTAAAATTTGAGAATTTAGATAGATCATGAGTTTAAAGTCTACGGTTTTTGTTGGAAGTGCCACGAATATACAATCTTTTTTGCCGGAGAATCAATTTGACTTGGTTATTTCCGGACCGCCTTATTGGAATGAGGTTGAATATTCTAAAGATCAAGGCCAACTTAGCGCGATTGATGATTATTCTGAATTCTTAAATTCTATCTCAAAAGTGTGGCAAGGGTGTGCCTCTACGCTTAAAGAAGGTGGGGTTTTGGTGCTTTGGGTTCATGATTTTTTCCGTAGGGACAATGGATCTTTCGTCCACATCCCCTTCCATGCCGACATCATTAAATCAATGCCCGATAACATCCGTTGTAGAAATATACTCATCTGGGATAGATATCTGCATAAGGATAGGGGGTCAATTGAAATTTCAGAAAAGATTAGCACCCGTCTTCAGTATGTTTTGATATTTCAAAAACAGGGCCAGCACCACACTAATAGTGATCTCATCAAGGAATCTCTTAGACAGCTTTATTGGAACCCTGTCTGGGGCCACAAAACACATCCTAAGATTATCGGTTCCAGATCTTTGTTTAGGATATTGTTTAGGTTGCAAAACAGATTGCCGTTTTTCGGGTTTTTAAAAGAAAAACTTAGCAAAACAGTACTTAAAGACAACCACATTTTTTCCGACTACAAAACAGAATGTCCCGAAGAGGTTGCTGTTAGATTAATAGAGAAATTTACCAAACCGGGAGATAGCATTTTAGATCCGTTCTTGGGTTCAGGCACTTCTATGAAAGTAGCCAACCGGTTAGGTAGAGCTTGTGTCGGGATTGAGATAAACAAAGAAGCTTTGCCGGTTATTCAAAAGAAATTAGGATATCTCCCGGAGATTAGATATGTCCCATAGATGACACAAGTGTGCATAACCTGTTGTCACCATTGCGATTTAGTAAAAGTAGCCGCTCGCTTAGCCGAGCGGCTATCCCTTAAAAACGGCTTTGTTGGCCGATTTTTCATGGTGACATGGTGACAAATGTCACCATGTCACCATGGTGTCACCTTATCCACAGTTTTGCTATTGCAGTGTCACCATGGTACTTGTATAATTAGTTTAGATCTTTGTTTGCTGGTGATTTGAGTTGCTATTGGATCACTGGCTGTCGAATATAAAGGCGCAGAGCTCACACTACATATTTTTTAGGAGCGTTCTGCGCCTTTTTTAATTTAACTACAAGGTTTAACCTTGTAGTTGGGGACAATATCCTCACCTTTTGCCTCAATCTTGTCCAAACGCGCGGCACTCTAAATTATTGACAAATCAAATTTACCCTGTTAAAATATATCTACACCTGAAAGGAGGTGTCTGTGGACGAACTGGAGAAGGTTCTTTTGGAAGCGGCCCAGGGGCAAGGCCCCATGACCAGAATGACTAATGGCGGTCTATATGCAATTGCACTCGGGTTGCTGGCAGTTGCCAAGCAACTTGATAAAGTTGCCGAAGCACAGAAGAAGAAGTAGTTGTCCGCGACGGAGCCCGCTCCCCGCGGGCTCTTTCTTATTCGCTGAAAGGCGGTGTTTTTATTTTAAAATAAGCGAAACCCTAATCCATTAGAGGGACTTACGGAGCTCGACGGAGTGAGTACGAGGCAAAATTCTAGCAGGAATTTATGCCGTGCCCGAGAATGGGTTAGGGTTGAGCTTTGCTTAATTAAATTAAATTGGTTATCATTCTAAAATAATATTTAACTATCGCCGGAGGGGCGATGAGAGATTTTGTCCATCAGACTTTTTTCTTCTGCCATAAACGGCATAGATGCCCAACTCATAGAGGTGGAAGTTGATTCAACTCCAGGTATTCACGCCTTTAATATTGTTGGACTTCCCGATAAAGCGGTTCAAGAGTCTAAAGATCGGATTGCCTCGGCTATCAAAAATAGCGCCTTAGCCGCTCCGAACTCAAAACACAGAAAAATTATCATAAATTTAGCTCCGGCCGACCTCAAAAAAGAGGGCCCCTCTTATGATTTACCTATTGCTGTCGGTTATCTGATGGAAACCAAGCAGGTTCAGTTTGATTCTTCTAAGAAAATGTTTTTTGGCGAGCTTTCTTTAGATGGTTCTTTAAAGCACACCAATGGTATCTTGGCTACAGCAATTTTGGCTAAAAAATTAGGTTTTAAAGAACTAGTAGTCCCCTATTCTAATCTTGCCGAAGCCCAGATAGTTCAGGGACTCAATGTTGTTGGAGCTAAAAATGTTAAAGAAGTCTTTGATCACCTTAATAATACGCGTCCATTGTCTTCAAAACTGGTCAGAAATAGCGAGTTAGCAGAAGAAATAGATGAAGGTCTCCTTGTGTCTATAAAAGGCCAGGAAACGGCCAAAAGAGCCCTAATTGTTGCCGCTGCCGGAGCTCATAACATCTTAATGTCGGGACCTCCCGGTTCGGGCAAGACGTTGTTGGCCAAAGCATTGGCCGAACTGTTGCCAAAGATGTCTTTTGAGGAAGCAATCGAGGTGGCTAAGATTTATAGTTCAGTTGGGCTTATAAAAAACTCTCCCCTATCATTTAAACGGCCTTTTAGAAGTCCGCATCACACGACATCAGCTCCGGCAATGGTTGGAGGGGGTACCTGGCCAAAGCCTGGAGAGATAAGCTTGGCTCATAGGGGTGTTTTGTTCCTTGACGAACTTCCGGAATTTCCAAGGAATGTCCTTGAAAGTTTAAGACAGCCACTGGAAGAAGGTACAATCTCTGTTTCTAGAGCTTCAAGTTCGGTCATTTTACCTGCTAATTTTACTTTAGTAGCTGCGATGAATGCCTGTCCCTGTGGTAATTTTGGCGAAGAGAAAGGCGTATGCTACTGCTCCCCTACCCAGGTCTTAAACTATAGGAAGAAAGTATCGGGACCACTATTAGACAGGATAGATATTCAGATAAATGTTCCGCGCGAAACAGTCGGCACGGTTTATCCTTCACAAGCGATAAAAATGGCGGAAATTAAAGGGCAAATAAACAAAGCCAAGGAAATTCAGTTAGCCAGATTCAAGAATACAGGCCTTCTGGCTAATTCCGAGATTGATTATAAAAACATAGATAAATACTGTGTTTTGGATAAAGATGCTGAAAGTTTACTTAAACAAGCTATAAATTCAAAAAACCAGTCATTAAGGGCGTATCATAAGACCAAGAAACTGGCTCGGACTATTGCCGACCTTGATGAATCAGAATTGATCAAAGAAAATCATGTCGCTGAAGCGGTAAATCTCCGGATGAACGAGAAAATGTTGAGCGAACTGTCATAGTATTGCTCAACCCCATCTCCATTCTCGGCCTATTGGATAACGGCCTTGGCTTTTTTCGATACGCCAGCCGGGTGGCGTATTCAGAAATTAGCTAAGATTTCTACAGGTCTTGCCTGTAGAAATCTCTATATGCCGCATCTCTACGGACTCTTGGTTGGTTTGGATTTTGTGTATACATGGTACTCATATTACACCTCAAGTGTTTCCAAGCTATTGAACCATTACGTAGTGTTGACAATTTATACTTTATTGTGTATGATTGCTAAACATATCGAAGCGAAGAAGGAGTTTTCCGATGACCACAGAACAACTGAACGCAGCAGTCAAAGCAACTGATGACCTGACCATAGATGAACTCGCAGACCTTGTAAATCATTTGGGAGACGGGACTCTGGAAGATATTCATATGGAACCATGGGGGTATCAAATCACACGTTTTTTGCCAGCGATTGACGACGCTGAAGCAATCCACGTTTTGTGGGTGTTGCTGATAGAAGTTCACGATAGGCGCTTTAGTAGAGAACGTCAGGCAAAGACAAGCTAATACGCCCGCTACGGAGCCCGCTCCCCCCGCGGGCTCTTTCTTGTTTTAAAAATACCTAAGCGGAGCCAAATGTTCTCTCTGACATCTCCGCAGACGAGCCATGAAATGAAAGGCGGACAATAAAGAGTCCGAAATAATAGGTCGAGCGCCCCGCCTATCGTAATGATGGACGGGGAGGCAAGCGAGGGTTACCTGTTATTTTGGTAACTCTTTACAGACGCTCTTGAATTGAGTGGCGAAGGCGAGGACTGGATGGAAGAGAGAATATTTGGCGAAGCGAAAGTTCCGTGCGGAACTTTAATACTTCAAGAGGGGATTTCTGGCCCCGTGGACTTCGAAGTGGACATGACAACCGGTAGAACGGCCTGTGGAGCCCATAAGGCCTATTAGTTGGCCTTTGGCAACGATTTGTCCAAGAACAACGCTAATCTTGCTCAAGTGAGAATATAGGGTTTCTGTGCCATTGGGGTGAGCTATTTTAATGAATTGACCAAATCCGCCATTATATCCAACAGCATCGGCCGTTGTTATGCTGCCGTCAGCTGCCGCGTATAGAGGAGTTCCACAGTAATTAGCCTTGTCAACGCCATTTCTTCCATGGAGTCCCTGACTGATTCGTCCTTGGCCATTAGTCGGGTCCATAAAGTAATTCCCAAGGTCCGGAAGGTATGAAAATCTCTTAGCAACCGTAGGTTGTGTACCCGGTTTGGTTGTTATGAAGGAATTTATTTTTCCGTCCGGAACAATTATTTCCATATCGATATCCAATTGCTCACCCCCCTTTAATTCATTAAATGCTAGTATTTTATCTGTTGGAGTCCCGTATTTTTTGGCGATTGAGGCTATGGTATCGCCCGCCTTAACCTTATGAATTACACCTGAAACCGGGGGAATTCTTAAAATCTGATCTGGTCTGATACTGTTAGCGTTGGCTAAATTATTTGCCCAAATGATAGAATCCACGCTTACTCCATAGTCGGATGCGATAAAAGACAATAAATCTCCCGGTTGGACGGTATATTCAACGATTTGGTTACTTTTAAAGCCGATCTCAATATAATCTGTTGCGGTGGGATTACTGGCTATCAAGGAGTTCCCTTGAACAGTTGAAGGGCTAAGGTTATTTGATTCTTCTCCTCCCCGGCCAAGATTCTGACTGCTTAGAGCGGTTAAGCTGTTTATATCGGCTAATTGATTCTGGGATTGGGAGATGGTGATTATTGATGCCGAAGTTTCTTCTACATAGTTCCTTATGATATTACTAAACAGGCTGGCCTGCCCCTCACCACTGGCTCCTTTTAATATCAAGACCAAAAAAACCAAAACAAGGGTTCCGTAAAAATTGAACCAACGGCTTTCGGTGAAGCTTTTAAATTTAGGCCAAAACGACCCTTCCCTTCGGCTTTTGTGCAGAAGGGCTATAATTTTTTTGAGTTGGTTACTAATCGTTTTTAAGTTAATTACCCTTAAAAGCAAAAATTCTCTTTGCGAGAATTACCTCTCGATGGTAGCATTTTAGAGGGTAAAAAGTCAACCTGATTGTGTGGACAATAAAATAGTGATAATTTAGCCGGATGTCTACTTCTGGGCTTGGATTTTTGGCAGAAAATTTGGCCGCCAGATATTTAGAGAAAAAGGGGTACGAGATACTTGATTTGAACTTCAGAAAACCGTGGGGTGAGATAGATATCGTCGCTAAAAAAGAGGGGATTTTGGTATTTGTTGAGGTCAAAGCCAATCGGAAGATAATTGCCGGTTTTGAGCCGGAATTGAGGGCCAATAGTGCAAAAATAGTTAAAGTTGTCAGGGCTGCAAGGACTTATCTTGCGGAAAAGAAATATAGCCCGTTACAAGAATGGCAAATAGATGTGATTTCAATAGGATTAGACGAGCCGCGAGATATGGCCAAAATAAGACATTTCAAAAATATTGATGTTTAGGATTCCGCACGGAACAATCGTTCAACCCCTCCCCATTTGTCAGCCTGTTGGTTACGTCCTCTGGATCTTCTTCTGACAAACAATTAAATTAACCTTCAATTTGGTTAATAAATTTTAGCATCCGTTTGCCCCAAGGGGATTTTCCGGCTAAAATTTATTGGGTAACCAAATTTTTGATTAATTTAATCGTTGTGTTGCCAGAAGAAACCAAACGGCCTTAAATGGAGATGGGGTTTCGCTTTTTACTTATCTAAAGCAAAGCTCCCAGCCATATCCCTGTCTGAATCACTAAGTCGAAGCGATACGGTAACATAAAGAGCATCCGAA
>CAZZGH010000034.1:0-7205 GCA_964653875.1 uncultured Candidatus Saccharibacteria bacterium | reverse complement strand
CACTTAGATCCTTTTTGAATGAACAATTAACACAATTAAACAACATTTTTATAAAAAGATATACACATATGACCTTTGCGGTTGTTTTTATTTCGGTTATAATCAGATATATAATAAATAAATATTAGTAAAGTAATTAAATGAAACATATCAGCGAATCAGTTAAAAGGTATATTGATTTTCATTTTGCCTTGGCATTGGTTGCTATTTTGGGAACGGCAGGGTCTTTATATTTACAATTTGACAACGCCGGGACTGAATTTGATGCTCTCAACGCTTCGGTGTATTCATATTCTGTTGTCCGAATCCACGAGAGAGATTTGATGGAAAATGAATCTCTGGATCAAGAACTCGATGAGTTGGGAAGGTTGCTAGATGCTTTGAATTTAAATTATTAAAATTAATTTTATTTAAACATATGAACAAATATATTGTTTCTTCAATATTGGTTGGTGTTTTGTCGGTGAGTTATTTGGCTTGGGCAGAAGAAGGCGGTACAAACAGTTTAAAACCGAAAGTTTTACCATCGGCAAGGGTCCAAACAAAAGAACAAAAAGATCAGTTTCAACAAAATGTCAAAGATGTTAAAACAAACGAAAAAAACGAAATTAAGAATGAGAAAACGAGTTTAAGGGTTGAGGCCGAAGATGCGAGAGAACGGCTTAAAAAAGCGACGGAAGCTGCGAGGGAAAATGCCAAGAAACGCGGAGAAGAGTTCAAGGAAACTGTTAAAGCAAAAAAAGAGGCGCTTAAAAATGAGATAGAAACCAAGAGAGAAGAACTTAAAGTGCGCTTGGAGAAAATAAAAGACGAGCAGAAAAAGAAAACCGTAGAGAGAATTGACCAACGGATAGATGCTTTGAACGAAAAAATGGTACAGCACTTTTCTAATGTGCTTGATAAGCTCGGAGAAATGTTGGTCAGGATTAGCGAAAGAGCCGACAAGGCGTCTGTGGAAAGAGGGCTTGATGTTTCGGCTGTTCGTTTGGCAATAGAAAAAGCCAATACCGCCATTGCTGCGGCTCGTTCGGCCGTAGTTGTCCAATCAGGAAAGACATATACGATTAAGATCACCACCGAAAGCGCTTTAAAGACGGATGTCGGTCAAGCTCGCCAAGCTCTTAGTGCAGATTTGGCTAAAGTAAAAGATGCTGTTAAGGCCGCCCATTCAGCAGTAAAAGATGCGGCAGTGGCGCTGGCCCAGCTTGTCATCAAGCCGAAGGTTTCACCTTCACCGTCAGTATCACCTTTGGTTTCGCCTACAGTGACTCCAACCGAATAGTGTTAATTAAATCCCGTTAGAAGTGAACCCTAACGGGAATAAAGAATATTAAGTATTAAATAAAGTGTCTACAACTTGCCACCTCTCCAATGCGGTGGACGGTCAGCAACACTTCTAACGGGATGGAAAATATACCAAACAACATGACAGATTATCCTTCTGGTGATAATAAAAAAACAATTTTAATTACCATTATCGCCGGGTTGGTGGTATTGGGCGCTTTGGTCTGGTGGATAAGGCAAGCTCCAACTTCACAACAAGTTCAGACAAGCCCTACGCCTGATGTCGAAGCCGCCGCAATTAATCAAGATGTTGACAGTATTGATGTGGGAGATTTGAATGCGGAATTTGAGGCGATAGACAAAGATTTACAGGGATTGTAAGTTTGATTTTTAATCTATTTTATTCCAAACAAGTTCAAATATTGCCCTGAAAGAATCGGCAATTTCCTTATGTTCAATTAGGGTTCCGGAAATTTTACCCTTTAGGGCAATGATGGCAACTTTGTTTTTGAAAATAGTTATATCTATTCCGAGAGGTAATTTGCCCGGGACAACATATCTGGACTCTCTTAAGCTGGATTCGTCAGATTCTTTTAAGACAGGACCTTTTGTGGAAGTATAAATTGTTTTGGATGGAATTTTTTTTTGGATTCTCTTCTTAATGTAAGTATTTTCGAATTCAGGAAATACTTCGAATACGTTATCCAGAGAAGTAATTCCGTATATAGGAGTACTGTCTGTTTTTAAAAATTCTCTTTGCAAAGCTAAAACACCTTCTTTACCTTCAAAGAATTTAACATGCGGCCGTTCGCCGGAAGTATTATAAAGACTCAAAAGTTCAGGTAAAAAATTATTCAGTTCGCTCTTTTTATTTTCTACGGTCTTCAGTTCGGTATCTATCAGGAATTCTAATTTATCGGGGGATTCAGCAATAAAGAGTTGTTTTTTTCCTTTTGTTTGCGTACTGATGAGACCTTTTTTCTTTAAGGTTTCGATTTGAACATAAGCGGTTGGCCGATTGATTTGGGCTTTTCTGGCGATTTCAACTACTACCGAGGGTCCCAACTCTAACATAGCCATATATACTTTGGCTTCGTTTTCAGAGAGTCCCAGATGTTTTAGTTTCTCAAACATATATTGATATTGTATTAAAAATTAAGTTTGGCGGAAAGTTAAGAAAAAGGGGCCGCCGCCATGCGGCGGCCCCTGTGTCTAGATTTTTCCAAGAGATTACTCAGCGTTTCGTTTCGGGGTTTTTGCCTTAGCTGCTGTGAATGCAACTTGATTCCAATATGTTACAGTGAACCCATTGCCCCTCTCCTTGTGGGAGGAACCCTGAACTCACACGTTTTCTCATTGGAACCTCCCGGGTTTTCTGGCCCGGATTGAGCCAGAAATGGCAGGTTTTCGAGCCCGCCACTGTCCAATACTATATTCTATTTCCTTTATTTTGTCAAGCCCCAATGACATTTTTATATTTTTTGTAATTTTCAGTTTGAGGTGACAAAATAAGAGAGCCAAAAAATCTATATTTAAGGCCAATAATTGTCTGTTTTGGGATTTTAAATGTCAAAAAGACTTGACAAGATTTTTGTTTTGTGATAATATCTGGCCGTAAGGTTAAAGAAAAAGGAGGCGATCAAATTGAGAGGCAACCGTTAAACAAATATACCGGACCCTCAAATCGGTTCCGGACTCTTTAATCCAAGTTTTTAAAAAGTAAGAGTAGGAGGAGGGAATAGTGGTTAAACCATGTCCTCCTGCTTAAGCTGATTATTCCTGTGGGGTGCATGCTCATTGCATCGGTGGCAGGGTAGTCAGCTAAAGCAGGGGGATGTGGTGAGAGAGATGGCGTGGCGAAATACCGCACAAGGGACCCTCGCCTAGCAAGCGAGCGTTGTGCGGAACCTGTGACCGGAGTCCGATTGCGCGTTGCGGTGGCAAGGACCCCCGCAACGGCAACGGCTCGGTAGCAGGTGAACCCAAATGGACCGCGAACGCCTGAAGTTCGCTGCTTGCGAACTACGGTCCAGCGCCCACCACACCCCTCCCGGGTTCTTTTTAAAAGTTAACTGGATATCTTTCAAGGAGGTCAGGGTGAAAAAGAAAAAATTGAATCTGCCCCGGATCCCGCTTCCGCGCCAGACCGAGAAGGTTGTGCCGGCCCGGAGAGGCGGCACTTACGACCGTAACCAATTCCGGCGAGAGACACGCCGTGATATGAAGGAGGATTCCTGAAAAGGATCTCTTTTTTGTTTATAAAAAATTTGATAGGGTTAATTATCTGACTCTATATGCCTAAAAAAGTAAATCAAACAACAAGACCGTCTTGGGATGAATATTTTCTTGAAATAGCAAAAGTTGTTGCGAAGCGTTCCACTTGCGATCGTGCTCATGTCGGTGCTGTTATCGCAAAAAACAAAGTAATTTTGTCCACCGGCTATAATGGTGCTCCTCGAGGATTGGCTCATTGTGACGATGTTGGTCATGAAATTATTGATGGGCATTGCATTAGAACTGCCCATGCTGAAGCCAATGCAATTGCTCAAGCGGCCAAGAACGGAACTCCCATTGAGGGTGCTTCAATCTATCTTACAATTTCGCCGTGTTATGACTGCTTCAAGATGATAGTCAACGCTGGACTCAAGGAAGTTGTTTACGGTAATTTTTATATGTCTCGCTATGAAGCATCTAAGGCAGTTCTAACCTTAGCAAGAAAAGCCGGAGTTAAATTAACTGCGTTCAAAGCAAAATTTGTATGATCAATATAGACGAATTTAAAAAAATTGATTTGAAAGTGGCTAAAATTTTATCAGCCGAGAGGATTGAAGGTTCGGAGAAACTGATTAAGTTAATGCTGGATTTAGGACTAGAGGAAAAGGCAAACCTGCCTGCCGGCAGGCAGGTAATTGCCGGAATCGGCAAGGCCTATAATCCCGAAGATTTAATCGGCAAAGAAATTATTATTGTCGCCAATCTTGAACCACGCTTTTTTCGTATAAATGGTCCCGTTAGAGGTAAGACGCCCCTTCTTAAGGGGTCGTCTGCCGACCACGCCTTTGAGGCGGGTCGGACCTCTAACGGGATTGAAAGCCAAGGCATGGTTCTGGCGGCTAATACCGAATCTGGTCCGGTATTATTGGTGCCGGATAAGGAAGTTGTTTCGGGGATAGAAATAAGGTAAAATAAGTTATTATGGATATAAACAAAAATTTGCCACGCGATGTTTTTCTCTATTTGTTGTCTATAGTTACCCTTGTGGCCAGTGCCATTAGTTTTGGCGTTCTGGTTTTTCAGTATATTGATGTTTATTTTCCGGATCCGTTAAGCGATTATTATTTCTCGTCCTCATCTTACTATAGTTCGATCCGGCAAGCTTTGGCAGCATTGATAGTTATTTTCCCCGTATATTTTTGGGTTTCAAGATTCTTAAAAAAAGATATTGATCAAAATCCGGAAAAGCGAGAACTCAAAATAAGGAAATGGCTCTTGTATTTTACGGTTTTTGTGGCGGCGTTAGTAATAATAGGGGATTTAGTTACTCTTATTAATACTTTTTTGAATGGAGAATTGACCATGCGGTTTATCTTGAAAGTTTTAGCGATCTTATTTATAGCCGGTTCCATATTTTCTTATTACTTTTCTGAATTAAGAGAATTAAGAACCAGGGGTAAAAATAATCTGGACTGGATAGGCATATATAAATGGATTGTTGTTGCGGTCGTTATCCTGGCTATCGGATTCGGGTTTTATGTGGCCGGTTCGCCCCAAAGCCAAAGAACTGTAAGATTTGATGAAAGGCGGACACAGGATCTCTCTTTATTGCAGAGCCACATAATCAATTATTGGCAGAAAAAGAATGAATTGCCCCAGAATCTTGAACAAATGGCAAATGATATTTTGGGGATAGTAATTCCAAAAGACCCCAAAACGGGCGTATCTTATGAATATAAAGTTTTAGGTAAATTAAAATTCGAGCTGTGTGCAACTTTTGAAACCTCAAGTTCTGATCAAAATGTTTCCAGACCCAAAGCTATCCCCGTAATGTATCCATACCCGGGAGGCGAAGTACAGACTTGGCAGCACAAGGCCGAAAGGGCATGTTTCCAGCGCACCATCGATCCAGACTTATTCAAGATTGATAAATTGAGATCTCTCTGATAAGGTATTTGGATAAATGGACTAACGACACTGTGGATTAACGACATTGAATGTCGTTATATGAAAACTGTGGATAACTTATGATTAAAACGGTATTTGCTTTTATATTAATAATAATCTTTGTCGGTATTGCTGCTTTTGTTTTTTATAAAAAAAGCAATGTCGATGATACGCCGCAAACCAGTCCAAATTCGACTGCCAGTATTACGCCATTACCAACCCCGACACCAATTCCTGAAAATAATAAAATAATAAAAATGGAAAACGGATTACAAATTCAAGATTTGAAAGTGGGTACCGGTTCTGAAGCCAAAGCGGGGGATACCATAACTGTGAATTATATCGGTTCTTTGGAAAATGGTACTGTCTTTGATGCATCTGCCAAACATGGCGGACCGGCGACCTTTCAAATCGGAGTTGGCCAGTTGATCAAGGGCTGGGATATTGGTATTCCGGGAATGAAAATTGGCGGCAAGCGTAAACTCATAGTTCCTCCTTCGCTTGGCTACGGTTCGCGAGATGTAGGCAATGGAGCAATACCTCCCAATTCAACACTGACTTTTGAAGTTGAACTCTTAGCCGTTCAGGCGCCCTAGTGGTGATTGCTTATTTTTTTCAGGAGGATTACTATTGGGGTTAAGCTCCTTAACTCAGGATAATCATGGGGCACAAGTCCTTAGTGCTTTTTGTTTGTCTTGCTCTTTTTCTTAATTTTTTGATGAGCGGGTTTGTGCTTTTTTCCGTAAAAAGCAACCCTGTTTTTTCTGGCGATTATAACACCGAAGATATTAATTTGACGGCCAGGATCCAGCGAGCCAATTTCCTTGGGGAAGTTCTTAAGAGACAGTTTGAAATAGACGGAGGCAAGAATTTACCAACAATAATCTCCCGACTGGCACAGAATCAAAATCCCCAATTATGGACATTTGGAGAGTATCGGTTGTTGAAGATGAATTCCAAGTCGTTTATTATTTTAACGAGAGAAGAAACTGAAGCAGTAATTGCCCATGAGCTGGCCCACATTATTCTCGGCCATTCTTTTAAAAAGCCGGGCGAAGAACCGGACATGAGAGAAGAAAAAGAAGCCGACAAGTTCGCGATCAGATATGTGAGCCCGCGAGCTCTCATTGGGGCGATAAATAAACTCTCTCAAAGTAAAGAAGAGAGAGAAGAAAGAATTAGCGGAATAAGCGAATAACGGGACAATCCCCGTTTTTTGTTTACCCAGAGCTTTGCCGAAGGATTTTTTTAGAGTTAAAATTAAACAATGGAAGAATTTAAATTTCCCGAAGGATTCAAATGGGGAAGCGCCACATCCGCTCACCAGATTGAAGGAGGAAATCACAACGACTGGTCCGAGTGGGAAAAAACTAGACCTCCGGAATTTCGTTCGGGAAAAGCTTGTGATAGTTTTAATCGTTATGAAGAAGATTTTGATATTGCTAAGAGTTTGAATCAAAATATTCACCGCTTTTCAATAGAATGGTCTCGTATTGAACCGAAGGAGGGGATCTTTGACCATGAAGCTATGCATCATTATATCAATGTGGTCAAGGCATTGAGAGAAAGGGGGATTGAGCCGATGATTACGCTCTGGCACTTCACGAATCCTGTTTGGTTTGCCAAAAAGGGGGGGTTCCTAAACGTTAATAGTCCGGAAATATTTACAAGATATGTAAAGTATGTTGTAGATAACTTAAAAGATAGGGTAGGGCTGTGGATAACTTTTAATGAGCCTTGGATATACGCCGGAGGTTCAT
>CAZZGH010000033.1:0-7643 GCA_964653875.1 uncultured Candidatus Saccharibacteria bacterium | reverse complement strand
TTGGTCTTTGTGTTATTACGACTATTTCTTTGGTGGGGATGGTTTGGTATAACTCATTTGAGAAGAATTTGTATGTGTTGCTGAATCCCGAAGAAACCACAAACCAAAGAAATTTAGCGGAGAATAAAAACGTGCCGTCATTATTGGGAGATATAGGGAAGATAGCGCAGGATTTGAAAGCATCGTTTTACAGCATTTTTAATTTGACCGACAGTGATAAAAAACACAACATTGTTGAAAATCCGAAAGACAATGATTCAGGAAGGGTATACACACTGCCTTTGTCGGAGGAGAAGTAAGTGTAGATTTAAAAGCGCAAAGCGAAAAGTAAAAGATATCTTTTTAGGTATTTTACGTTTTTCGTTTTACGCTTTAAATTTTTGTTATGGTAGGAGGAATAAAACAAAGAGAAATAGTTCAGGAGATGCAAAAGGCGTATTTAGAATACGCCATGAGCGTTATTGTCGCACGTGCTTTGCCTGACGTAAGAGACGGATTAAAACCGGTTCATCGGAGGATTTTGTATTCTATGCACGAGATGGGTTTGAGGCCGACGGCAAAAACCCAGAAATCAGCCAAAGTTGTCGGATATGTTCTCGGTAATTATCATCCCCATGGCGATACGGCGGCATATGACTCTATGGTTCGTATGGCTCAAGATTTTTCTTTACGCTATCCGCTGGTCAACGGACAAGGTAATTTCGGGTGTTTCACTAAAGACACAAAGGTCAAACTTACTGATGGGAGAGATTTAAGCTTCGGGGAACTCATAGAAGAACACAAACAGGGTAAGAAGAACTATACTTATACGGTTAATTTTTTGGGCCTGATTTCCATAGCGGAAATTAAAAATCCAAGGTTGACCAGAGAAAATTCCGAAATAATAAAAGTATTATTAGATAATGGCGAGGAAATTAGATGTACTCCAGACCATTTGTTTATGCTTAGAGACGGCTCGTACAAAAAGGCCAAAGACTTACAGTCAAAAGAATCTTTAATGCCTAATTATCTGAAAATTTCTGAAAAAACAGACCGCTTGAATCGAGATGGCTATACACTGATTTATCAGAATAAAAAAGACGAATGGGTTCCGGCTCATCATTTGGCGGACAATTATAATCTCACTAAAGGCGTGTATACTAAGGGTGCTGGAAGAGTAAGACATCACAAAGATTTTAATAAACTAAATAATAATCCTGATAATATAATTCGTTTGAATTGGGGCGAGCATTGGAAAATTCATTATACCCAAGCCTCTAATCAGCACAAAAACCCTGAATACCGCAAGAAGATAGAAGAAGGGAGAAATAATTATTGGGCTAACCCTTTAAATAAAGCCAAAAAAGCTGAAGAAATTTCTGTTAGAAATATCAAAAACTGGGAAAGTGATGCCTATCAAGAGAAAATGATTAAATTTTTGAGCGACATAAATAAAAGATACATTGCAGACCACCCGGAAAAAAGAAAAGAGTTTAGCGCAAGAGCGACAAAGACCCTTAAAAAATTATGGCAAGATCCTAATTATAGAGCGTTATTTCACGAGAACATTATTAAAGGAAATAAGAATCATATAACCAATCGAACTGGAAAGTTAAAATTTCTTAGTATCTGCCGAGAGGTTTTAAATAGGCAGATTAATTTAAGCGAGGAGCATTATGAACAATTAAGAAAAGAGTTATACCCTTATGGCAGAGCTACGCAGTGGGAGACGGGCTTGAACAAATATTTTAATGGCGATTCTAATTTGGTTTTCCATGAAATAAATAAAAATCATAAAGTATTAAAAGTAGAAAATATATCACACAGAGAAGATGTCTATGATCTTACGGTAGAGGATACTCATAATTTTGCATTGGCATCTGGCGTTTTTGTTCACAATTCAATTGACGGAGATTCCGCCGCCGCTTACAGGTATACCGAAGCACGATTGGCTCCAATATCTGAACAGCTCCTTGCTGACATAGACAAACAGACTGTTAATTTTACGGATAATTTTGACGGCACCATGCAAGAACCGACAGTTTTGCCTACTCGCATTCCGAACCTTCTTATCAACGGCTCCATGGGAATTGCTGTCGGTATGGCCACCAATATCCCTCCACACAATTTGACGGAAGTTTTGAATGCGTTAGTTTATTTAGCTGATAACAAAGATGCTGATTTATCAGAGTTGACCCAGTTTGTAAAAGGACCGGATTTTCCGACCGGCGGGGTTATATATAACGAGAAAGATATTGTTAGCGCCTATGCGACCGGCCGCGGCCCTATAGTAATGAGGGGGCAGGCTGACATTGTAGAAGGCAAGAAGGGGTATCAAATAATAGTCTCCGAGATTCCTTATCAGGTAAACAAGGCCGAATTGATAATGAAGATTGCCGATCTTGTGAAAGAAAAGAAAATAGAAGGCATTAAGGATATCCGCGATGAATCCGACAAAGACGGATTAAGAATTGCAATTGATTTAAAACAGGATGCTTTTCCCAAAAAAGTTCTGAATCAGCTTTTCAAATATACGGAACTTCAGAAGGCTTTTCATTTTAACATGCTGGCTTTGGTTGATGGAGGTACTCAACCCCAAATTTTGGGCCTCAAAGGGTTGCTTGAGAAGTTTATTGACCATCGGCGCGAGGTTGTAACCAAAAGAACTAAATTCGAACTTCAGAAAGCCAAAGATAGGGCCCATATTTTGGAAGGATTAAAGAAAGCGCTTGATCATATCGACGAGATAATCAAAATAATCAGAGCTTCCGAATCAAAAGAAGATGCTTTTAATAATTTAATAAAGAAATTTAAATTTTCTGACAAACAAGCCACGGCTATTTTGGATATGAGATTGCAGGCCTTAGCTGGTTTGGAAAGAAAGAAAATAAACGATGAGTTGAAAGAGAAGAAAGACCTGATTGCATATCTGGAGGATTTATTAGCAAGTCCGAGAAAAGTTTTGGGCGTTATTAAAGAAGAATTCAAAGAAATCAGAGAGAAATATGGCGATGAAAGACGAACCAGGGTAGTAAAGTCGGCTTTGAGAGAAATAGGAGAAGACGAATTGATGCCGGAAGAAGATTCGTTATTTATGATTACTCACAGCGGATACATAAAAAGAATGCCTCCTGAAGGATTAAAATCCCAAAAAAGGGGAGGAAAAGGATTAATGGGAATGGCAACCAAGGAAGAAGACGTTGTCTCGCAGTTTTTTATGGCCAACACTCATGATAGCTTGTTATTTTTCACTAATTCCGGAAAAGTTTTCCAAACCAAGGGTTACGAAGTTCCGGAATCATCCCGCCAATCAAAAGGAAAAGCGATTGTTAATTTTTTGAATATTTCTCCAAATGAAACAATCACGGCCGTAGTTCCGATTCCAAAAGACCAGAAGGGCGGATATTTATTCATGGCTACCGCCAACGGGGTAATTAAAAAGGTAGATGCCGATGCATTTTCACAAGTAAGAGCCAGCGGAATGATTGCCATTAAATTAAAAGGCCCTTCGGTAAGTTCAGGGCAAGCAGGCGATGAGTTAGGTTGGGTTTTGTCTACTTCAGGTAACGATCAGATTATGCTTGTAACTTCCGGAGGAAATGCTATCCGGTTTAAAGAAAAAGATGTCCGGCCAATGGGACGAGGCGCTTCTGGCGTTATCGGGATAAGGATGTCCTCCAAAGGCGGATCCGCAGGCGGAGATAAAGATGAGAAAGTTGTCGGAGCCGACATTGTGCCTTCGGGTGTGGAGAAAGGTTTGAAAATATTAGCTGTAATGGCGAACGGCTATGGAAAAAGAACTGACCTTAAGTTCTATAAGGTTCAAGGCAGAGGCGGAAGAGGGGTTATGACTGCCAAAGTTACGCTGAAAACAGGCAAATTGGTTTCGGCTCATATTACTTCGGAAGAAAACAAAGAACTTATTGCCGTTTCTCGCAAGGGGGTTGTAATAAGGACCTCAATTGATAGTATCTCAACTCTTGGCCGAGCAACCCAAGGAGTAAGGATTATGAAAGTAGAATCAGGGGACGGTTTGGCCTCGGTGGTGGTGGTATAATTTTCGCTCAACCTCACCCACCTTCGACCTATTGCCTGCGCCTTCGGTCTCCTTCGGACAGATCATCAAATTATTATCAATTTGCTTAATAAATTTTAGTAACCATTCCTCCTGATACAGGATTTTCCGACTAAAATTTATTAGGATTAAGCAAATTATCAAACAATTTGATGACCGTGTTACCCTCGGAGGCAAACGGTCTGAAGTGGGCGGAGGTTTCGCTTAATTCAATTTCTTAGTCTCTTGACAGATTTTGTGGAAGGAGTATAATGGTTAGTATCGTCGGTAGGACCGACGGTCAAGCAATCCGTTGCCTTCCGCACAAAGGCAGGAGCTTGTACTATTAACAAGGGGGTGGCTGGTGCGGTCGCCATCCCCTTACTTCTTTTCTTTGTCTCGCGAAATTGGCGTATTGTGAGCTCTTCAACAAGTTCAGAGTAAATCAATTCCGCGAGGCTGGAAACATTGAGAAATGGGAGATGTCTCTGGGGAAAAGGTTGAAAGACCCTCCGGAGTAAGTCTGGTTCAAGCCCAGACCCAGCCTTGCCTCGTTCTTTGTTCTAGTAACACGGCTCCTTCGGGAGCCGTTTAATGTTTTTATCCGTAGATACTGTGGCTCCCAATAGCAAGGAGAACTATACTTTTTTTTGAAAGGCAAGAGAAAACAATTCGAATTTTGTAGTTTACAGAGAAACTATACCGGCCCGAGAGACGGCCGGTAAGCTTGTGAACTTTTAGTTGCTTATGATTTTTAAGGCTTTTGAATAACTCTATTTTTTCTATAACTTCTTCCTGAAGTCTGGATTCCAAGTTTTTAAATTGTCTGATAAAGGTGGGCTTAAAGAGAATAATCATACAGGGAAGAATAACAGCTATTTGATTTTCTTAGCCAATTTTTTGAGATTTCCTTTAAGACTTGGTTCTTGTTCAGCTTTAAGAACAGCCATAACCGCCACTTCTTCCTGAAGCATTTTTAACGCTTTTCTAACCACTTCAGCTTTATTTGAAGCGAGACCCTCTTTAACTTGATCAGAAACGAATTCGTCTAAATGTGGTGGCAACGGTACTGATAATGTAGACATATGAGTATATTATAACTTAATATGATATTATCATATACCCGTAGATTTTTTATGTCAAGGATATCACCCCGATACTGTTGGGGATAACTCAATTCTTTATCATTTCTTATCATGCTAAAATGTTAAGTATGCAGGCAATGAATATGCCCAGTTCGGTTTTACCAAACTCCAGCGGAACAGGAGGTTTTATGAGTCCTGAAAAAATAGTCAGTGGATTTGGAATTCAAGAGGGAATGGTGATTGCTGATTTTGGTTCAGGGGCTGGTTATTTTACTATTTTGTTGGGTCAAAGGGTTGGCAAGAACGGAAAGATTTATGCGTTAGACATTCAGGAGTCGGCTTTAGATAATGTTAGGGTCAAGGCCAAGGCGGCCGGACTTGAAAATATTGAAACTATCAGAAGCAACCTTGAAGTTCCGGGCAGTTCCGGTTTGGCCGATAATTCCCAAGACATGGTGCTTCTCGCTAATATTCTTTTTCAATCCGAACGGAAGCAAGACATAGTTAAAGAAGCCGTAAGGGTTTTGAAAAGTGCCGGCTCGTTAGTTGTGATTGATTGGAAAAGAGTCGCCGGCGGATTCGGTCCGCCGGATAATTTAAGAACAGATGATATCGCTATGCGTTCTCTTGTTCTTAGCGAAGGTTTGGTTTTTGAAAAAGATATTGATGCCGGACAATTTCATTACGGCATGAAATTTAAAAAACCTTGAATCCCTCACCTATCAAGCACAAGTAGTTATATTGGCGTTGTGTAAGATGGGGGATATCATGAATTATTAATTAACCAAGCACTATGTATCTGATTTAAATGCATCGGAAAGCCAGGTGCTTGATAGGTGAGGGATGAACACAAATAAAATCTTCTACATCTTAGTCGGGTCAATAGCCGTTGCTGTACTTTTGACGGTAATTTTGATTTTAAGAAGTATCGGAGGTGGAACTACTCAATCCGCTACCCTTGAGTTTTGGGGAGTTTTTGATGATAGAAGCGCTTTTGACAAAGCTATCAGAGACTTCCAGGTTCAGAATCCGGGAATAAAGGTTTTGTATCGACAATTTTCCTATGAAGATTACGAAAGGGATTTGATTGATGCTTTGGCTGCTGGTACCGGACCGGATATGGTTATGATTCATAATACTTGGTTGCCCAAACATGGCGACAAGCTCAAAGCATTGCCTGCCACAATTTCCGGACAAAAACAACCCTTGCTGACTATTCAAGATTACAAGAAAAATTTTGTTGACGTGGCTTTCGGTGATTTTGTTTTTAATAATCAAATTTACGCACTCCCTCTCTATGTAGATACTTTGGCCTTGTTTTACAACAAAGATATTTTTAACAGCACCGGCATTAGTCGTCCGCCCGAGGATTGGGAAGAATTTAATTCTAATGTAGAGACGATAACCCGCTTGGACAGTAGTGGCCAGATCGTTCAATCCGGAGCGGCTATCGGCACGGCAAAAAATATTAACCGTTCTACTGACATACTATCAGCATTGATGATCCAAACTGGAGTAAGAATGACTGATGCTGACAACAGAAGCGCTTCGTTCGCCAGTTGGGTTAGCAATACTCCGGTTGGGGAATTAGCTTTAAAGTATTATACCGATTTTGCGAATCCGTCAGTGAGAACCTATACATGGAACGACACCCAGCATTATTCAGTAGATGCTTTCAAGGAAGGCAAAACAGCGATGATGTTTAATTATTCTCATGAAGTGGGGGTTTTGAAAAACCAAGCATCGCGTCTCAATTTTAGCGTGGCTTCCATGCCTCAAGTTTCAAGTACGGATGTAAAAAACTATGCCAACTATTGGGGAGTTGGTGTTTCTGTAGGTTCAAGACATCCCAACGAGGCCTGGAAATTCATATCCTATCTTACGTCTAAAGAAGGAGCTCAAAGTTATCTGTCAGCGACTCTTCGGCCCTCGGCGCGAAGGGACTTGATAGAGCTTCAGAGAAATGATCTTGACCTCGGGGTTTTTGCGGTTCAGGCTCTGTCCGCCCGTTCTTGGTATCAGATAGACAATGTGGCCGTTGAAACAATATTTGCCGATATGATAGATGATGTTAATTTTGGAAGGTTCTCGGTAAAAGAGTCATTGGAGAATGCCGAATCAAGGATAAATGTTCTGATGCAACGAAGAAGGTAGCTAAAAACGTAAAGTGAAAAACGCAAAACAACAGTGTAAAGTTAAAAAAAGTTTTAGGATTTTTATTATTATTTTTAGCTTTTTGCTTTTACTTTTTAGCTTAGCGCCCATAGCGCAGGCCGTCTCTTGGTGGCCTCTTGTGCCTTGCGGGCTTAATGCCCAGCCGAAAGATTCAAGCGGGGTTGAGCTTCCGAAAGTGCCAACGCAAGAAAATCCGGATGCCCATGACTATACCCAGCCATGTAATCAATGCGATCTCTTCAGACTTTTTAAAAACATAATTGACTTTGTTTTGATTGGTTTGATGCCTCCTGCAGCGGCGATACTTTTTATCTGGGGAGGATTTTTAATTTTAATGGGTGGGGCAAATC
>CAZZGH010000032.1:0-7714 GCA_964653875.1 uncultured Candidatus Saccharibacteria bacterium | reverse complement strand
ATTTGCCGGAAGAATCTCCTCCGAATGATTTAGCCAATTCAATTGATTCGTTTATGGCAACTTTAGGCGGGACCTCGTCTCTATTCCCAAAAAGCAACTCATAAAGTCCCAGACGAAGAACATTTCTGTCTACAACAGCTATTTGTTCCAACGGCCATTGAGGCGCGGCTTTCTCGATTATTTTATCCAATTCGGAAAGATGCTTCATTACGCCATCAACTAATTGCGAAACAAAGGTTGTATCTTCCAAACCTGCTGCAAATTCCTTTATATTTCTTTCTATAATCCCCGGCAAATCTTCTTGCTTTCTACCACGAAAATCCCACTCATAGAGTGATTGCATTGCTACTGATCGTGATAAGTGACGGCTAGCCATAATTTAAAAAACTATTTCTGTCCGTGCATTTTCTTCTCGCGCTTTTTTAATTCCTTAGCAAGAACATTCACTACTTCGACACCCTTATAGTACCCGCAGAACTTGCAAACAACATGGGGCATTATCATCTTTGAGCAATGTAAACACTTGGCCAAATTTTTTGGTTTTAATGCAAGGTGGCTTCGCCTGCGAAGCTGCTTGCCTTTTGCCATGTGATGACGTGGTACTGCCATATGTTTGAAAATATTAACATGAATTCAAAAATTAAGCAAACCACGTTTCGCTCCACCTCATCCCACAGAATCGCTCGGAACACATGCCCCCATCGAACCAGAATAGATTTGCTTCCAGTCCCGATTGCTTCGCAATCGAGGATCCTCGATAAGAATCGGGACGGCAAATCTTTCTTGTCTCTCGGCATTTCGCAGAACCAAGCCGAAATGCCTCCGAGTCCTTCTCTGAAGGCATATGTCCCTCGCTCAATAAGTTGGAATGAGGTGTCGCTCATCATACAAATTAAAAGCTACCTTGATTAGGTAGCAAACTTAGACAGAGGCCCTCTTGGTTGGTACAAATTGGAATGTGCGAATTCCACTGACAGCTCTTTTCTCAATAAAATTTGACGACTTCAAGGGTGAGCTGGTCCAGTCGCTCAAACGAACTACTATCCATCTTCCCCGAGCTGGGCGAAATATTACTGCACCCCATCGGCAGAATGCAGGATGACTTGAATGAACCAATCCTCCTAACATAGGGCTCCTTTTTCAAAAAACACCTCAAGAATAATAGCAATTTACCGACTTTTTGCAATGAGGCGAAAGGACCGTGGCTATTTTTCAGACCCGCAACAGGCGGACAAAGCGAAGGCCATGACACTTTTTACATACCCGCAGGCGAGAAAATTTGTGAAAGTGAGATTAGGATTTATCCAAAATAATAGGTCAAACGCCGAGCGAAGCGAGGAGGCAAGTGCGGGTTACCTGTTATTTTGGTTATAAATCCTTATTGAACTAAGGAAATTTTAGAAGACGAGGACTGGATGTAAAAAGTGTTGTGGCCGAAGCAACTTGTCCACAATTTTTCAAGATTGCTCCTTTGCACATTTAGAACTAAACTTAAACTATGAAATTCGTGCACTTACATACTCATAGTCATTATTCTTTGCTCGATGGCATGTCTAAAGTTGATGATATGGTAAAGCTGGCTAAAGAGCATGGCATGACCGCAATCGGATTGACTGACCATGGAGTAATGTACGGAGCAATTGATTTTTACATGGCATGCAAAAAAAATGGCATAAAACCGATTATCGGGGTTGAAGCATATGTCGCTAATCGCACACGATTTCAAAAAGAACCTCAAATCGACAGCAAGCGTTATCATCTTACTCTTTTAGCCAAAGATAATACCGGCTACCAAAATCTCATCAAACTTACGACAGCTGCTCATCTGGAAGGATATTATTATAAGCCCCGCGTGGACAAAGACCTGCTCCGCAAGCACTCCGAAGGAATTATCTGTCTCTCCGGCTGCCCGGGCAGCGAACTGGGGCGAGCTATTCAATCTGGAAATAAAGAAAAAGCTGAAGCAATTATCCGAGAATATCAGGGAATTTTTGGGTCTGAAAATTATTATCTGGAGATTATGAATCATCCTGATGTGGAATTTTTCCAGGAATGGAAAAACACCCTTATTGATTTTTCCCGCAAGCTGAAAATTCCCTTGGTTGCCACCCAAGACTCGCATTACTTGCGTCCAGATGATGCTCTCGCCCACAAAACATTGGTTGCTATTTCCACCAATACCGATATTGGAGACACAGCCATATTTTCAGGTAATGGACACTACCATTTTATTTCTACCGAGGAAGCCGTGGAGTGGTTTAAAGATATACCCGAAGCCGTTGAAAACACGGAAAAGCTTGCTGAAAGATGTAATGTAGATCTAACCTTAGGAAAATTTATCTTTCCAGATTTCCCACTTGAAAAAGACCAGACCGCTGATGACAAACTACGCGAATTAGCTTACACCGGTATTGTCAGCCGCGGTGTTAGTAATCGACAGGATGTGATTGACCGGCTTGAATATGAATTGGGAATTATTAAATTTAAAGGTTATGCGCCTTATTTTTTGGTCGTAGAAGACCTGATACGTTTTGCTACAAACAATAACATCTATACAAATATCAGAGGTTCAGTCGCCGGTTCAATGACAACATATCTTTTAGGTATCACAAAATTAAATCCGCTGGATTATAATATTCCTTTCGAACGATTCCTGAACCCTGACCGACCATCGGCACCTGATATCGATATGGACTTTGCTGATAATCGCCGCAACGAAGTGATTAATTATACAAAAAAGAAATATGGTGCAGATAAAGTGGCTCAAATCGGTACTTTTGGCACAATGCTTGCCCGAGGTGCAGTCCGCGATGTTGCCCGCGCATTGGGTAAGCCCTATGATTTTGCTGACCGGATAGCTAAACTCATTCCAATGGGATCTCAAGGCTTTCCCATGACAATAAATAGGGCCATGGATATAGAACCAGAATTAAAAAACCTTTATAACCGCGACTCTGAAGCCCGCCAAATCATAGATATTGCAAAGAAACTTGAAGGCACAATCCGCCACGTATCAGTTCACGCCGCCGGTGTTGTTATCGCCCCAAAACCCTTAATCGAGTATGTACCGACCCAGTTTGATCCTAAAGGCGAAGAAAACATAATCACCCAATATGATATGTACACCGTGGGTGAAGACGGCGTTGGTCTTACCAAGCTTGATTTTTTGGGCATCCGCAATCTGGCAATCCTCGAAAATGCGGTCCGTTTGGTAAAAATTCATCGCAATTTGAATATTGATATCGAACAGATACCGTTAAGTGACAAAAAAACGTTCGCCATGCTGGCACGAGGCGAAACAGAAGGACTTTTCCAACTTAACGGCAGTGGTATGACCAAACATCTCATTGATCTTAAACCGACTACCATACACGATATTAATGCTATGGTGGCCCTCTACAGACCCGGGCCGATACAATTTATCCCTGAATATATTCGCCGGAAACATAATCCTCGTCTTATTTCTTACCTTGATCCAACACTGGAATCTATACTAAAACAAACCTACGGGATTCTGGTTTATCAAGACGATCTTTTAATTATGGCTCACGATCTTGCCGGTTATTCTTGGGGCGAAGTTGATAAATTCCGCAAAGCGGTGGGAAAGAAAATTCCCGAAGAAATGGCCAAACAGAAAGAGAAGTTTATTAAAGGATGCGTCGAACATTCAAAATGGAGTCAGAAAAAGGCCGAAGAAGTCTGGGTGTGGATTGAACCGTTTGCAGCTTATGGTTTCAATAAAGCCCATTCTGCCAGTTACGGTCGTGTCGCTTATCAAACCGCGTACATGAAGGCCAATTTCCCAGCCGAATATATGTGTGCCGTATTAACAGCAGAAGCCGGCGATACAGAAAAAATATCCGAAGTCATTGCCGAATGCCAAAGCATGAGAATCCCGGTTTTACCACCGGATATCAACAGTTCTTTCAAAGATTTCACAGTCATCAAAAACCTGCAACCTGCCGATAAAATCAGATTTGGTCTTCTGACCATCAAAAATCTTGGTGAAAACATCGCCGATGCCATAATTGCCGAAAGAGAAGCCAGCGGCCATTATAAAGATATCGAAGATTTTGTAACCAGAGTCCATAACAAAGATTTGAACAAAAAATCTATGGAGTCGCTTATTCAATGCGGTGCGCTGGATGAATTCGGCGATAGAAACGTTTTGTTGGTTAATATGGAAAACCTGCTTTCTTACGCCAGAGATAAGCAAAAACAATCATCGATGGGTCAGGTCAGCCTATTTGGCAATGCCGACAAGACAGATCTTCCGCCTCTTCGCCTTGCCCCGGCTGAACCGGCAAAGCCGTGGGAAAAATTAATTTGGGAAAAAGAACTCTTAGGATTATTTGTCTCCGATCACCCGCTAAACAGTTATCAAACTCAATTAAAACTCGAAAATGTCGTTCCAATAAAAAACATCACAACAAGCACAAATGGTTCAATTAAGATAGGGGGCATGATCACAAAAACTCAAAAAATTGTGACAAAAACCGGCCGGCCGATGATATTCTCCTGGCTTGAAGATCTTACTTCTAAAATTGAGGTGGTTGTATTTCCAAATGTTCTGGAAAAAAATCCCGAGGCCTGGAAAGAAAACACCGTTGTTGTCGCCCGCGGCAAAATCAACGACCGCGACGGCTCTCTCAAATTCCTCTGTGACGAAGTAAGATCTCTCGCCTCTCCGGCATAAAATCCCCACATAAAGACTTTTATTTAAGCCCTGATTTTGTTATTATATTTAAATCATGGCTAATTCTTCTTTAGAACATCTTCGCCATTCTCTTGCTCACCTTTTGGGTGCGGCGGTTTTAGAATTATACCCCGGCTCAAAACTGGCTATTGGCCCGTCAATTGATGACGGATTCTATTACGATATAGACGTTGCCGGAGTAATTTCGGACAATGACCTCCCAGAAATTGAAAAGAAAATGCACGAAATCCTCAAAACGTGGAAAACCTTTGAGGGACGTGAAGTTACCGCCGGAGAAGCAAAAGAACTTTTTCAAGACAATCAATACAAAAAAGAAATCATCGACGAACTCACCGAGAAGAAGGAAAAAATAACACTTTACACATCCGGTAATTTTACCGACCTCTGCCGAGGCGGCCATATTGAGAACGCCAAAGATATTAATCCAAAAACATTTAAACTCTCCCGCGTAGCGGGCGCATATTGGCGCGGAGATGAAAAAAATCCCCAGTTAACCCGCATCTACGGCTATGCATTCGCCACTAAAGATGAGCTCCAGAAACATTTGATAATGCTCGAAGAGGCTAAAAAGCGAGACCACAAAAAACTAGGTCTGGAATTGGATCTTTTCTTGATTGATGAAGTGGTCGGAAAGGGATTACCGATGTGGACACCGAAAGGAACAGCGATTAAATTTGAACTAGAAAATTTTACCCGGGAACTTGAGCGCAAATACGACTATGAGCATATTTCAACCCCATATCTCGGAGGAGAGAAACTTTACCAAATGTCAGGCCACCTTGATCACTATTCCCAGAGCATGTATGCGCCTATCGATATGGATGGCGATAGATTTTATCTTCGCCCCATGGCCTGTCCCCACCATATCCGCATGTACCAGCGCCGACAATGGAGTTATCGGGAACTTCCGGTCCGCTACGCGGAAATTTCCGATTACAACCGTTATGAAAAATCGGGTGAATTGATGGGTATGATCCGCGTTCGGAAATTTCAACTGACAGACGCTCATCTGTTTGTAACACCAGAAGGCCTAAAGTATGAGTTTAAACGCGTAGCCCAAATGATTATGGAAGGTATGGGAGCACTTGGTTTGCTCGACATTGTCTCATACCGATTTTCAAAACGCAATCCTGAAAATAAAGAAAAATATTATCCTGATGATAGCCTTTGGAATCGAGCCGAATCTACAATGAAAGAAGCTTTGGATGAACTGGGAATTTCATATACAGAAGCTCCGGATGAGGCGGCTTTTTACGGACCAAAGCTCGATATCCAGGCAAAAAATGCAAATGGAAAAGAAGACACTCTTTTTACCGCTCAAATTGATTTCCTTCTGCCTGAGAAATTTAATATGGAATACATTGCCGCTGATGGTTCCAAAAAAAGGCCAGTAATGATCCATCGTTCCACCATCGGAAGCCTTGAACGAACCTTTGCATTTCTCATAGAACATTACGCCGGTTCATTTCCGGTTTGGTTATCTCCTGTTCAGGCATCAATCTTGCCCATATCCGATAAACAAAACAGGTGGGCCGAAAAAGTATACAGGGAATTAAAAGCCAAAGGCATCCGTGTAGAAATAAATGCCAACAATGAAACACTGGGAAAGAAAATCAGAGAAGCCGAAATACAAAAAATCCCTTATCTGTTAGTCATCGGGGATAAGGAAATCGAAGCTGAATCTGTAGCTGTCAGAAAAAGAGGTAAAGGCGACCTTGGCCAAATGAAAATAAAAAAATTTATAAAAAAAATAAAAGAGGAGGTAGCAACAAAAAAGCCCTAATTTAGGACTTTTAACTACAAGACCCAGCTCCAGCCGTAAACCATCCCGACAGTCTTTAAAAAATTGCCAGAAGACAGGGCAATAAAGCCCATTTTCCATCTGGTACTTCCGCACAATACATCCGGTATTACCCGAAAACCAGGAAACGGAATCAAACCGAAGACAAACATCGCAAGTAACCCCCCGCTTTTTAAAACAAGAACCAACCACTTGAAAACTTTATCTATATTGCGGAAAAGCCACACTTTGGAAACTGGCTCTTCGTAGTACTCATTATTATCCGTAAGTTTTAAATACTTTCTAGTCAAACGTATCTCAAGGCCTTCTACAAAATTATCTGCCATCTCCTCACCTTTCAACTTTTTGACAAATTCTTTGTCTTTGAGCCATCTTCCGATGACCAATCCTCTCGTTCCCGACCATCCCACATAACCGCCTAACATTTCAAGGAAGCCGATGGAACCGACGACAAATACCACCCATAGCTTTGAATGATTGTTTAATAGAAGTATCGGCGTAATAACCAGGTCTGGATTAAAATATGATATGTAGTATACGCCAGCAAGAAGGAAAACTGACCAAAGTTCAAGAAATTTGGCTATTTTATTCCTCACATGCTAACATCCTTTATTGGAAATGAACTTCATTTATACTACCTCTTTCAATGACCAAAATCAATCCAACTAAAGTTATTGTCATTATCGGTCCAACCGCATCTGGAAAATCAGATTTAGGGATTAAATTGGCCAAAAAATTTAACGGCGAAATTATATCTGCCGATTCCCGGCAAGTTTATCGTGGAATGGACATTGGAACCGGTAAAATTACTAAAAAAGAACAACGCTTGATAAAACATCATCTTCTGGACATCGCAAGTCCAGATAGAGTTTTTACCGCCTCCGATTTTAAAAAACTAGGTCAAAGAGCAATTTCCGAAATGATAAATCGTAAAAAATTACCTTTTATCGTCGGGGGTACGGGATTTTATATTGACTCTCTGCTTGGACGCATTCAGATTCCAGAAGTACCACCAAACAAAAAACTGCGCACGCAGTTCGACAAGCTCACTGTTGAGCATCTTTTCAAGATGCTCAAAAAATTAGATCCGTGGCGGGCAGAAAATATTGACGCCAAAAATAAAAGAAGGCTTATTCGGGCTTTAGAAATTGTTTTGTCCACCAAAAAACCAACCCCGATGCTATATAATTTATTTC